>DULU01000020.1 GCA_012840225.1 Bacillota bacterium | reverse complement strand
TATATTAAGACATCGGGACAAACATTCGTTTCACATGGACTTTTGTACACTTTTAATACCCTCAAATTCATAAAAGCCCAGCTAAACTACGAGTGCAAAAATCCTAATATAATACATTAAGGTATTATTCCTACCGATTTGGGAAACAACGGATTTGAGCATTTTTCTACCAACTAGTATATTGATTATCATGTAATGTATATAACATACATATATTTGGTCATCGGCCAGGGTTTTCCATTTGGTAGAGTGAATATCTTTATTATAAGCCTTTACGGAGGTGCTTTATGTCCCTTTTCCCTCTACCAAATTGTGAAGACCCCCCGTTTGTTGCCGCAGCTTTTTAGCTGCGGAAAAGTGAATGTCCGTGCCGGCTGGATCCGGGTAGATACCCCTTCAATGGTGCCGCAGCTTTTTAGCTGCGGATACGGCGGTAATGTTGTCAGTAAGAACGGCTTCCTGCGTGGCTTCAATGGTGCCGCAGCTTTTTAGCTGCGGATACGCACTATTCTCCGCCACCACCTAAGCGCAATGCGGAAGCTTCAATGGTGCCGCAGCTTTTTAGCTGCGGATACTTTAGACCACAAGTTGGGTATCTAAGCGGGATATTCGCTTCAATGGTGCCGCAGCTTTTTAGCTGCGGATACGGTTTTCACCGGTGGACTGTATCAGGCGATCCTGAACTGCTTCAATGGTGCCGCAGCTTTTTAGCTGCGGATACCCACCGATGCCGTATCCCTTTAGGTACGGCTGCTGGGCTTCAATGGTGCCGCAGCTTTTTAGCTGCGGATACGCTCCACCACCAATGGCAAAACCTCGTCAATCACCGGCTTCAATGGTGCCGCAGCTTTTTAGCTGCGGATACGTGGTTGAGGAAGCCACCGACGGTTTCTTTCGTTCCGGAGCTTCAATGGTGCCGCAGCTTTTTAGCTGCGGATACTAGCCTGCATGGCGCTGTCGCGGAGCGAGTTAGCATAGGCCAGCTTCAATGGTGCCGCAGCTTTTTAGCTGCGGATACGCTGGCGCGGCGTCGACGGTGTGGGCCGTTCTCCGGCTTCAATGGTGCCGCAGCTTTTTAGCTGCGGATACTCCGGCTCCTTTAACTAGGAGGGAATCCTATGAACGCTTCAATGGTGCCGCAGCTTTTTAGCTGCGGATACCGACACCGCCTTGCGGGAAGAATCAGCCCCGGCAGAGCTTCAATGGTGCCGCAGCTTTTTAGCTGCGGATACAGGCTCAAAGGCAACCGCCGCCGGCCGTGGATCGCTCGCTTCAATGGTGCCGCAGCTTTTTAGCTGCGGATACCCAAGGCTGCTGCTGCTGCTGAACTTGCTGCTGCTGCGCTTCAATGGTGCCGCAGCTTTTTAGCTGCGGATACAAAGCCGGCTACTCTTTGCCTGACGTTGAACGCTACGAGGGCTTCAATGGTGCCGCAGCTTTTTAGCTGCGGATACGGTCAAGCGCAGTTGTATGCTGACGAATTTTGTCAATGTCGCGCTTCAATGGTGCCGCAGCTTTTTAGCTGCGGATACGATCAAGGCTTTCCTCGAAAAAAGCTATTTCTTTATCCAGCTTCAATGGTGCCGCAGCTTTTTAGCTGCGGATACGAGGATGCACATGACGGCTACGGCGACTAAAATTCCTGCTTCAATGGTGCCGCAGCTTTTTAGCTGCGGATACATACGGGACCGGAAGGACAATTAGCGCGTCCGTGTTGCTTCAATGGTGCCGCAGCTTTTTAGCTGCGGATACATTGTGAATTGAAATACAAAGTCTCCGTTCAGATAGTAGCTTCAATGGTGCCGCAGCTTTTTAGCTGCGGATACCCCTTGCTTCTTCTGGCGCGCATCCCCAATCTAACATTTTGGCTTCAATGGTGCCGCAGCTTTTTAGCTGCGGATACACGTGAGCAGATGCGTCATCATCAGCTCGACGAACCGCTTCAATGGTGCCGCAGCTTTTTAGCTGCGGATACCGAGGAATCGGTACAGGTCCTCGTCTTCTATCAGCGTGTCCGCGCTTCAATGGTGCCGCAGCTTTTTAGCTGCGGATACTGCCGCAAAGCAAGACAATACGGGACCGGAAGGACAATGCTTCAATGGTGCCGCAGCTTTTTAGCTGCGGATACCATATAAAACTTTAGACTTTCCTGACGTGTCTTTGGAGGGCTTCAATGGTGCCGCAGCTTTTTAGCTGCGGATACGATCGGTATCAGGTATCCGCTGACGGCATTTGAGCCGCTTCAATGGTGCCGCAGCTTTTTAGCTGCGGATACAGCTAATCATTTCTGTGTTAGTCATTACAAACACCTCCTGCTTCAATGGTGCCGCAGCTTTTTAGCTGCGGATACTCTGATATTTTTGATATTCATCATAGGTTTTCTGAACGCTTCAATGGTGCCGCAGCTTTTTAGCTGCGGATACGGCGAAATTATGATACCGTAGGGACAGATAAATAGGGCTTCAATGGTGCCGCAGCTTTTTAGCTGCGGATACGCGGCACCGGATACCCCCTATACCGACTTGGCTGAGGCGCTTCAATGGTGCCGCAGCTTTTTAGCTGCGGATACACGAGATGATCGAGGAGGGACTGAGCAGATCCAGTCTGGAGCTTCAATGGTGCCGCAGCTTTTTAGCTGCGGATACCGCCTAACCGTTGACAGTGTGTGCGAGTTACGAACGCTGACGCTTCAATGGTGCCGCAGCTTTTTAGCTGCGGATACGCATTTATATTCATCTGCATCATCCTGGCAAACCAGGCTTCAATGGTGCCGCAGCTTTTTAGCTGCGGATACGGCCTGCCCCATGTGAGACGAGCCTCGCTGTGCATGAGCTTCAATGGTGCCGCAGCTTTTTAGCTGCGGATACGAAAAACGCTCCAGAAGACCAAGGCCAAATAGTAGAAGCTTCAATGGTGCCGCAGCTTTTTAGCTGCGGATACGGTGAGCAAAAGGCTGATAGACCGCCTGTTAAGAGCTTCAATGGTGCCGCAGCTTTTTAGCTGCGGATACAAAGATGCGGGACACGTACCTTGAGGGTTTCACAACGCTTCAATGGTGCCGCAGCTTTTTAGCTGCGGATACTTCGTCAAGACCGGCTGCGCTAAGCGCAGGAGCATTTCCGGCTTCAATGGTGCCGCAGCTTTTTAGCTGCGGATACCGCTCATGCCAAAAAACAGCTTCCCAAGCCAGATTTTCTTGTCCTTTTCGAGCACCGGCTCTATGATACCTAATAGCATACATGCCTTTTTGTCGCGAAGAATAAAAATTCCCCTTCGGGATGCGCTTTCGAGCGCTTCCTAACTCTATGCATTTGTCAAGGTGCTCGCCGAAATAACAATAATCCCTGGTCGTCATTTTCGCTTTTAGCTAAACCCTACCCCTCAAATGCTTATCAAACCACGCCAACGCTTCCTCCTGAATCTCAGCGTCGTAGCAGTGGCCTTTGACGGGGTTGGCTACATAGGCTTTATCCGGTGCGCCGGCCCAGGCGTAGCCTTCGTATATCTGCCGCTCAGCCTCTGCCTGAGCTTCAGGGGGGAAGAGGGGGTCTTCGGCGCAGTTCACTACCATGGCGGCCCGTGGCGCCGTCATAACCGTGAGGTCGGGCACATCCAACCTGTCCCACACCCCCGGCAGGAGGCAAAAGGTGCCTATCGCACCCTGTACGTTGTATATTTGCTGGTAATCTCCCGTCGTCATCCAGCCGACACTCACGGACGCTTTGATGCGCTCGTCGAGAGCGGCCAACATATTGGTGCGCCAGCCCCCGCCCGACAGCCCCGTACAGCCGATGCGCCCGGGATCAACCTCAGGTCGCTGCTGCAAGTAGTCGATACAGCGGCTGTCGTCCCAGAAGTTTACCCCCATCCAGGTGGTGCCGGCCCAGTTGAGCTGCTTCACCCCCAGATATAAATAGGAGATCACCTTGCTCTCGATGGTTTTGTATTCATCCACCGATAGAGCAAACGGATCATATTCTTCCGGGAGGCCCGGTAGGCCGCGCGGTGCCCGCGACCCAAAGTGAAAAGCGTCGATCACCACCACGGCATAGCCATGAGAGGCAAACACCTCGGCCAGGTAGCGGCCGCTATAATGAATGTCCCGGTGAGCGGCGAGCAGGGGATGATCGCGCCCGCTGTTCACGATGCGCTCTTTGCCGAAGAGCATCGGTCCGCCCCAGGCGTGGCACACCACCAAGCCCGGTACAGGTTTCGCTGCTGTCGCCGCTTTCGGCAGCAGGAAAAAGCCTTCCACCCGGAACCAGGGCGTGGTGTTGAACTCGATCTTTTCCAGATAGAAGTCCGGGCGTTCCTCGCGGTAGAGGGTGGTCGGCTGCAGATCCACCGGTCCCGGGTTATAGTGCAATCCTTCCAAAAGGCACCGGCGAGCGGCCATCTGCCAGGTGGCGAAATCAGCCGGCGAGTGCCGGCTTTGCCAGACCTGGGCATTTAGGTCCAGCGGGCGGTGATTGCGCATAGTGCGGATGGCGTTTTCCAGCGAGCCGTAGCTGTTCAGAGGCCTCCGGGTCATGGGCAAATCGTGGGTTCTTTTTTGCATGATTTATGGCACCTGCCGCATTTATGGCAACAATGTTACTTCGGTTTTCTCTACTACGTTAATACTACGACTGGCTGTCCAATTATCCTTTTGAGCGGTAATCGTGTACGGATATAAGGTGTGCTCTTTATGCATATCTTCCCATAGGACCACAATGTCGAAGGGCGGCATCCATTCGGTAGGCCTGATAAGACACTGCACGAGCGGCGTGGCGAGCCGGCCGTCGGCGTCGGTGTAGCCGCGGAACACTTCCCGGCCGTCCTTGTCGCTGATGGTGATCAGCGTCTCAGGTAAACTGACCACCTCCACCGTCCAGGCTACAGCGTATGAGCTGTTGGAAAGGGTTTTTTGCCAGCGGACATCATTATAGGCGGTGCCGGGCAGGAAGATGGTATCCTGGACCAGGTTCTCCGTGCTGTAATTGCCGCCGTCAAAGACGAAGGTGTGGAAAGAGGGGTCGTTGCCCAGCTTCTTCAGGGTATTGCCGATGAAACGGTGGTTGTGGCCGACGCCGTAGGCATCGCCGAAGCGGATGATGGCAATGTTGCTTTCCAGCAGGTTGTCGATGTAATAGACGGGACGGCTGTCCAACTTTTTGTAATGTCCCTGACCCACTACGGCTGCTACCCGCTTGGTCTGCTCGTCCAGTGCTTCCGCCTTGACGTGGTTGTTACGGAAAACAACGCCGGTGATGGAGTTGTCGCTGAAGAATTCGATGCCGCGCAATTCGGCATCTTCCGCACCGCGCAGCACTATAGTGTTGTTCCAGTATTCCAGGTTGTTGCGCACCTGACCGCCGCTGTCGTAATTGGTGATGCGCATGCCGCTCAGCATGTTGATATCGCCCCAGCGCTCATACCAGCGGTGGCGCAGATCGAAGCCGTGCATGTGCACGAAGTTGTCGTGTATCCGCAGATCTTCGTGGGCCCAGCCGAAGCCGTAGGGGTTGAATCCGGTACCGAACACTTTATTGTTGTAATATTCACCGGCGGCCACGCCGACCACAGACAGAGGCTGGATGGCGAAAGAATTGGTGGACCAGCTGTCGACGTATATTTCGTTATTATACATGCGGGTGGCGTTGTTGAAGCCGTTTTGCCGGGTGCGTTTCACCAGGTTGTGATGCAGCTGGAACCGGTTGGGAGTTTCCACCGGCCGCTGTATGCCCAGTGGTCTCACGCCGGCCCCGTGGCGATCGGTGATTTCCGTACCCATGTCCAGGAAGATATTGTGGTGGATGTCCAGCATGTCGTTTTCCTGCAGCACCATGCCCCAGGCCTGGGGAGCATGATATATACAGGTGATGCCGGCTATCTCCAGGTGGCCGCCGCCGGCGGATAAGCAATTATAACGTTCGGTGCTGGTGTTGCCGGCAAAGTGGGCACCTGGCGGCGCCTGGGTGATGATGCCGTTGACCACCTTTACGGTGTATGAGGCTTTAGCCTGGGACTGGACCTGGGCTTGAGCCCCGGAAGTTCCGCCGGTCCCGCCGCTCCCGGCTTGCTTGATGATGCTGATGCCGGCATAGTTGCCGCCGCCCGTGGGATTGTGGGCGAAGGAGATGGTGTGGCCGTTCAGGTCGATGGTGATATCCTTCGCCATAACCACTAGGGCACTGCCGTCGACGGTTAGATCTTCTTTAAGTATATATGTGGTGTTGGGCTGCGTGAGCCTGTGCGGCTGGCGGTCGGCCGTGTTGGTCAGATAAACAGCCGCGGGAATGGGAGCGGTGGTGAGCACCTGGTCGGGAAAAGTCACCCTGTTTCCACGCTCGTCTATGGCCACCAAGCGGTAATGATATGTCTTATTAAGCTCCAGGCCGGTAAGGCGGTGGATGTGTAGATAAAATTGGCGCTCGGTGATGGGTGTGCGGTGGCCATATTCACTGGTAGGTCCGTATTCTACGTAACTGTAGGCAGGTATGTTGGTCTCCCAAGCCAAGCTGGCCGAATTCTCCGATACATAGCGCCAGGCGCTCTCCGGCAGTATCTCAAGTTGGGCACCGTAAAGCTCGTAAACCAGCGGTTCCGCTTCGGCACCGAAGTGGATGCGGGCAAATTCATTAAAGGCGCCGTAGACTTTCTCAGGTGCCTCGCCATACTGCACTTGCCGCAGCTGCTCGCGGGCGGCCTGGGCTTCCGGTGTCAGGTGGCGAGGAGTGGCGACCTGGGCGGCCTCTGCTCCGGTCCCGGCCCCGATCTCGGCCTCAGCCCACACCTGCATGCTGGTAATAATGAAAAATACGCAGATCCAGAGCAGTGTAATAAAAACTATCGACAACCTGGACATGCCGGACACCCCTAGCTTTGTTTCTTGTGTTTGTCATGCTTAATGTATAGCCGGAGTCTCCCGCAAACAGGAGACTCCGGCATGGGCTAACTTACATTTTACATGTTACATGGCAGCATAAGGCAGCGCATTTTCATAACGATGCTCCTGCACCAACAGGCGGCACCGTATCTGTATCTGCGTGCCGACATCCTGTACCGCTACCTGCGCGCCCAGTCCTCCTTCAGAGCTTCGTTGGCCAGGTGATGCGCTTGATACAAAGCATCCGCCGGCATCACTTTCAGATCCATCGCCTGGTGGATCCAGTTTTCCACGATGCCGACCACACCGCCGGCCCGCACCACCGGACGCAAGCCGGTGCCTTTGCCTGCCAGGCCTTCGATGATCAAATGAGCATGTGGCGCCCAGCTCTTGCTGATGTTGAGGAAATCAGTCTGCGCCCGCTTCAGCACAGGGATGCGCGAGGTGGTCTCAATGAACTCTACGATATGCTCATAGTCACCCCACAGGTAGTTGAGCCATTGCCAGACCAGGTCCGGATTGGTGGTCTTTTTGTTCATAGCTACCCCTGCGGCCTGCACTTCCACACCGTTGGCGCCGTCGGGACCATAGGCGAAGGGGATAAAGTCGATGGTGATGTTATAGTTCTTCATGGTCAAGGCGAAGTTGGGGTTGGCGTTAAACGAGATCGCCGCCTGACCCTGGTTGAATACCCAGTTGTCCCAGGTGAGGTGTTCCTCTTCCCGCATGCTCACCAGGAAACGCAGGGTATTCAGGGCGGCGGTGGTGTTCAGGTTCACCTGATCCGGATCGATGTCGCGGTTGAAGATCGGATTGCCGGCATGTCTGAAATAGACACCCCAGCGGTGCCATACCTTCGGGATTTGTATACCATACCGCTTCTGGCTGACCTGGGCGGCCTGAACGGAGAGTTTCCCGGCATATTGCCGCATGGTCTCCCAGTTCCACTCTTCGCCCAGCTCATTGGGCGGGGTTAAGCCTGATCTGGCCATCAGTTCGGTGTTATAAGCGCCGATGAAGTGCAGCACGTTCCACGGATAGGCGAATATCGCCCCGGGTGAGCTGGATTTCTCCGGTGCCGTGAAGGCGACTAAAGACAAAGGCAGGAAATCGTCGAGCACGCGGCTGCCGGCTGCCGGCCGGGAGAAGTAAGGCCGCAGATCGGCAAACATGCCCTGCTCGAAGTAAGAATAGGCATTATCCGAAACCACATCAACAGCATCAGGCAACGAGTTGGCTGCCGCCCACACGGCTATCTGGGTACGCTGTCCGCTGACATTTATGATGTTGACCTGATGTCCGGTTTCCTGATAGAATTCCTTCGCTTTGTTAGTAACATAAGTTATATACGCCGCACCATGCTCCGGATCGACGGCATGAGTGATGGATGCAGCCATTGCCCCACCAGCCGCCAGAACCACCACTGCGACCGCCACCAATAAAACAATCAAACCTTTGCCTACAGCCTGTTGTTGAATCAATGTTGGACCCCCATTCCATAAAATTGAAATAAACATCGCTGTTACTAACAGTAATACTTTCACTATGCGTTTTGCATTTTCCTTCATGTGCGACGAGAGATATAAAGTGCGAGAAGTGTTTACCGGCAGAGGAGATGTGTAGATGCACTAACATTGAATAACCAATGTATGTTATAATTACCGCTAGCGGCAGAATATTGTGATTTAAAGTGTGGAGGAGGCGACCAATGTTCAGAATTACTGTAATGCTGTTTGTGATGCTCATCATCTCCTGCTGGTTTCCGGCGCTTAGCAAAGCTATGTCCGGAGGGGTAGTGTATGTGGCCGGCGACGGAACGGGGGACTACAATTGCGACGGTCAGGACGATCAGTTGGAGATCAACGCCGCTCTGGAATATGTCTTGCAGCATCCTGAATACCACACCGTATATCTGAAGGGACCGTTCACCTATGTGATCAGCGACTCGGTCGTCATCGGCAGCGACACCACCTTGACTGGCGACTCCACGGCCGTGCTGAAGCTGGCCGACAGGGTCAACTGGCCGACGGAGAAGGCTATGATCACCAACAAAAAATACCATGCCGTCCGGCTGATCGACGGCGATCGCAACATCACCATCATGGGTTTCGAAATCAACGGCAACAGGGACGGCAATCCCCAGGTGACGAGCGGCAAGGGCTATCATAACCTGATCTCGCTGCGCTATTGCACCAATGTCGACATCCACCATATGTATCTGCACAACAACCACGGCGACGGCCTGAAATTCCACACCGGCAGCCAGCTGAAATACCACGACAACGTCATATACAGGCTGGGTCACGACGGCTTATATGCCATCAGATCCAATTATGTCGAAGCCTACAACAACACCATCACTACCAGGACGAACAGCGGCTTGCGGGTGTATAACACCAATCATGTCTCTTTGCACGATAATATAATCACCTCCCAAAATGAGGGCGGCTCCGGCATCGAGGTGCAAAAGGAATCGGCCGGGTATCCCATGGATGATATCAAAATCTACAACAACACCATCGACCGCACCAATTATGCCGGGATCTGGATCTTCGGGCACGGCAGCCTCTATCCCAAAGAGCAGACGCTGAATCTGCATATATATAATAATAAAATCACCAATGCCGGGGTGAGTGGCGGCCACTGGGTCGGCGGCATAGTGCTGAATGGTTTTCACAACGTGCTCATCGAAAACAATATATTCGACGGGTGCTACGGGGCGGCTATCGCTCATAAAAACGTTTACTCCAGCCCCGCTCCCGGATCGGGTTATGTGACGCTGGTGCGGAACAACATAATCAAAAACACCCGGCCGCATCCTGCGGGCGGGCCGGGCGTGGCTCTCTACAATAACCTGCCGGAGACGCATAATTTCATCTCCGAGAATAACTGCATATGCCACAACCCGGGCGGACCTTATATAAACGCCTCATCCACCACGGATATTATCGATGATCCAAGCTGCCTGGAGCCGACCCCTTGAGATACCACTGGCGAACGGTTGCATTGGTTTACTAGTAAAGCGATATATGCTGGTTTGTAAACCGGTATTTTATTGACAAAGCAGGCAGATCAAGTGTATGATCATCGTGTAGTATGTGGACAAATGAACAGCGAGCGGGGAGGAATGATTGATGACGCCTGCTAAACAATTGGACCGGGTGGTATTGGAGATGAGCTTCAAGCCTTTCCGGGCGCTGGACGATGCGTCGATTGCCGCCGTCTGCCGGGAAGCGTTGCAGCAATGGTTTCCCCTGGCCAAACTGGCGAAGGAGTGCGGCCTTCTCCTCTGGATCTCCGACGGCAGCGAGATCCTCACCTGGAAAGGCGATTTATCTGAGAAGTTTGAGTGGGCGCGTTACATAGGCACCTGCAACACCAAGTTCCGCCCCTACAACCACACCATAGATCCCCGGCGCCTGGCTCGTCCGTATACCGACAATCCGGTGGAGTTTACATATGGCGATATCCGGCGCATCATCGATACCTTCCGTCGGGTGGGGCGGGAGGAGTTCGGCCTGCGCATCGTGGTGGGCGCCACCTTCGACCCGGGGCCGGAGTTTGCCGAGTCGCCTTTCAAATTTGAGCTGCATCCGGAAATCATGGGCCGGGGAGATGAAGTGAACATTGGCGCCACGGTCTGGATGGTGCGCACCTGGTCCCGCCTGCGGGGCGACAAGGCCAGGTATGCCGCCTATCCCGACGGCATCCCCGAGGGCACTTCCTTCGGCGAGTTCTTCGCCAGGCAGTGCCGGAGCTTCCTCTCCACCCTCGGCTTCGATTACATCTGGTTCTCCAACGGCTTCGGCTTCTCGCATTTCGGCTGGAGTGAGTTGGGGGAGAGCTTTGACGGCGAGCGCTTCTACCCCGAGCGTTATCAGCACCTCTCCGAGCGGATTCTGGACTTCTGGCGCCTTTTCGGGAAGGAATGCAACTTCCCGATAGAGGTGCGCGGCACCAACTTCAGCACAGGGATCGACCTGGCCAAGGACTGCGTGCCTTATGTCGACATATATGAAGGCGGCTTCATCCGCGTGCCGCCGCCGAACTATCCCTCCGGAGCCATAAACTACGATTTCGGCCTGGAGATGGTCGGCTATATGACCCGCATCGCCCTTCTCCCCGAAGCAGTTTTCCCGTTCCGCTATTATGTCAACGACCCCTGGTTTATGGCCAACCCCTGGCGGAACAGGTATGGGGAAGAGCCTTTCGACATTTACATCCCGCTTTCCACCGCCCGCCTGAATGCCAAGGGTGAGGTGGAGACACCGCGCCTGGTGGAATTCCTCTCCATCGATACCGAGCGGGGCGTGCTGGATGAGAGCACGGCGCTGGAAGTGGTGCCTCACGTGCGCCGGGCGCTCGACCACAAACCGGATGCCGTGGCTCCCTTTGTCTGGCTATATCCTTTCCGGGAGTATCACCGCCTCCCCAAAGAGCAGCCGCAGCTCCTCGATCTGGCCTATTTCGGCGACTGGTACATCCGGGGTGCCCTCAACAACGGCTTGCCGCTCAACAGCGTCATCTCCACCGACGATTTCCCCGGGGCGCTGGCGGCAGGGAAAGCGGCAGGGTCAGGGGCAAAGGCAGGGTCAGGGGCAGAGACTGGGGCTGGGTCGCTGGCCGCTGCCGTCATCTTCACGCCCACACCGTTTATAGACGCCGATTATGTGCATGTCCTGCAGCGCCATGTAGAGCAAGGCGGTAAGGTGGTATTCTACGGACCTATATGCGGCGCCACCTGTGCCGCCGCCGCCCGGCTCCTTAATCTAAAACAGGTATCGGGGCTGGAGGGCGATCTCGATTTCCACACCACCTTGCCCGACGACATCTTCACGGCCTGGCAAGGGGAGCGGAAGCTGCGGCATGTCTCCGCCCTCTCCGGAGGACCCCTCACCGAAGTTCTGGCCGATGCCGAGGAAGCGCATACCCAGGTGCTGGCCGAGGCCGGTCTGGGCGGCGAGAAGCGGGTATATGCTTTGTGGCGCAGCCTGCCGGAGTGGCAGGGCGGCAGTGTAGCCTGGGTGCGAGGCTCCTCCTCCTTTGTCATTCACACCTATGCCGAAGGCCGGCGGGCGCCCAAGGAACACTCCCTGACGGAATTCTGGGAGCCCTCCATCCTCCTGGTGAAGATGCTCAGCCGCTATGGCTATACCTTCCGGCAGACATGCCGCACCCCAGCCACCAAGCGGGCGCTGGTCTTCATCCATCGCCACGACAATGCCTTCTATTTCTCCGGGTTCAAAGCCGACACGACGGTGCAGCTCACCTTTGACCTGCCTGAAGGAGCACCCATATTTGCCCAGAAAGAAGCGGTGCTCTCGGCGGACGGGGCCACCTATTACCTGGAGAAGTCGTTCCACGTCCACGCTCATGTGCTGGTCAGGCAAAAAGAGGAAAGCATGGTCCACTGCCGGGATCTGCCGCCCCTTCCCCAGGGCAAAGTGCGGCATCTCCTCATCACCGGCCTGGTCGATGCCGATGTGACCATCTACCCGCCGCCCGAGCGCTGGAACGAGATCGAAATCCGGCAAGGCCAGCATGGCGTCATGATCGTCGATGCCTTCGGCAACGGCACTCAAGGCACCCGCATCATGGCCGCAAATGCCGATCAGGTGAAGACGCGACTCAAGCTGACCGGCATCACCGGAGAGCTGAGCATCATCTGGTAGATGTTATCGGCCTTGAGATGGTTTGACCCGTCCCAATGGGAGGTCACCGGCGTCACCCCCGCCTTCAGGGAGCACCCGACGTCGCTTGTTTCGCCCGCTCGTGCCGGGAGAGTATGGCTTTGCGCATGCGCAAGGAGAGAGGGGTCACTTCCAACATCTCATCATCGGCAATATAGGCGAGGGCCTGTTCCAGGGTGAACCGGCGCGGCGGATCCAGCTTCACATCTATCTCGGCGGTGCTGGCCCGCATGTTGGTGGCATGCCTTTTCTTGCAGCAGTTTACGTCCAGATCCTGGCGGCGGGAAGCGGCGCCGATGATCATCCCTTCATATACGTCGGTGCCGGGCTTGATGAAGAGTTCGCCCCGCTCCTGCAGGTTTTCCAGGGCATAGGCTGTGGCTTTGCCTGCTTCCCAGGCTACCATGCTGCCATTCTGCCGGCCGGGTATGGGGCCGCGGTGCGGTCCCCAGCCGTGGAAGGTGACATGCATCACCCCGTAGCCTTTGGTCTCGGTCAACAACTGGGAAGCGAAGCCGACCAGGCCCCGGGTCGGGGCGATGAACTCCATTCTCACGGTGTTGTCGGCCAGCTGTTTCATATTCACCAGCTCGCCGCGCCGCTCTCCGAGTTGCTCCATCACTGTGCCTGTATATTCCGGCGGCACTTCTATGGAAACGTTTTCCAGCGGCTCGTGCAGTACGCCGTCGATGGTTTTGCAGACGACGTGCGGTTTAGAGACGGTGAATTCATAACCCTCCCGGCGCATGGTCTCCATCAGTATGCCGAGATGCAGCTCACCCCGTCCCGAGACTTTGAAGGTGTCGGGATTGTCGGTCTCCTCGACCCGCAAAGCCACATTGGTACGGGACTCCCGCCATAAGCGCTCCCGCAGCTGCCGGGAGGTGACGAGTGAGCCCTCCTGACCGGCAAGCGGGCAGTCGTTGATGCGGAACATTACCGTCAGCGTGGGCTCGTCGACCACGAGCGGCGGCATAGGCTTGGGGTTTTCTATGTCCGTCAGCGTATCGCCGATGTTGATGTCGGAGATGCCGGTGATGGCGGCGATTTCTCCGGCCGGAGCAGCATTGACGGCCACCCGGCGCAGGCGCTCGAATACGTAAAGATTCCCCAGCTTGATCGGACGCAGCTGTTCGTCGGGACGGCCGACAGCCACCGTTTCCCCGGTGCGCAAAATGCCGTTGTGCACCCGCCCGATGGCAATCCGGCCCACATAATCGTCATAATCGAGGTTGGTGACCAAAAACTGGAGCGGTTTCGCCGTATCTCCGCCCGGCGGTGGCAACTCGCGCACAATAGTGTCCAAGAGCGGGGTGATGCCGAATGAATAATCCCTGGCGGCCAATGCAGCCAGAGCTGTATCCAGATCCTCGTGGGCCAGGCCGGCCCGGGCTGAGGCGTAAAGAAGAGGGAAGTCCAGTTGATTGTCGTCGGCGCCCAAGGCGATGAATAGATCCAAAATAGCATCGATCACTTCCGCCGGTCGGGCGTCGGGCCGATCGATCTTGTTCAACACCACGATGATCCGCAGCCGTTGCTCCAGAGCTTTTTGCAGCACATATCGCGTTTGCGGCAGCGGTCCCTCAGCCGCATCGACGATCAGCAAGGCGCCGTCGACCATGCTCATGATGCGCTGCACCTCGCCGCCGAAGTCAGCATGGCCGGGAGTATCCACGATGTTGATCTTGGTGCGGCCGTGAAAGATGGCGGTATTTTTGGCGAGGATGGTGATACCCCGCTCCCTCTCCAGCGGGTTGGAATCCAGGACGCACTCTTGCACCTGTTCTCCGGGGCGAAAGACGCCGGTCTGCTTCAGAAAGGCGTCGACAAGGGTAGTTTTTCCGTGGTCAACATGGGCGAGAATAGCTACGTTTCTAAGGTCCATGAAAAATAAACTAGCTGAACCGTCGCCCGCTGTCAAGTAATGCTTTTCACCGGTTCAAGTTGCTCACCGCCAGATCTTCTTTTACCATCCATCACCCAGGGCAGGGTGCCTTTGTGTTGCCGACCTGGAATTAAGCGATCTCCATCGCTAAATCCTTCCGGTCTCCCTTGTAGCAGAGTGATCATGCGGGTGCGCCATTTGGTTAGAATATCTTCATTTTCAGGATCTCCTGCCAGATCATTGAGTTCATGTGGATCTGCTTCCAGGTGAAAAAGCTGTTCCTTGCCGTCTGCCGTCCACCAGATATACTTTATGATGCCATCTGTAATACATTGGTAACCTTCATCAGGACTGTAACAGGGCGAGTGCTCAATGTGCACATATTGGCGCCATTCGAATTCGGGAGGCGTTGCCGGCCTGTTTATTAGTGGCAGAATACTGCGTCCGTCTACCGTAGGGGGAATCGGTACGCCGGCCAGGTCCAGAATGGTCGGCATGATATCGGTTAGGCAGACAGGCTCATTTATCACTGTATTGGGCGGTATTCCCGGGCCATAAAGCAGGAAAGGCACACGGGCAGAACCCTCATAAGGGACAACTTTACGGAAACGGTAATGATCGCCCAACATCTCGCCATGATCCGAAGTAAACAGAACATATGTGTTCTTAGGCAACTTGGCTAGCAGGCGATGCAGCTGATCGTCAACATAATTAATTAAACCGTAATATCCTGCCGCACATTCTTGCCAACGTGTGCCTGTTAACACAACTTCACTCGCATTTGTTCTTTGGCCGATTCCATTGTTAATGGGAGGAGAAGCCCAGGAGCCACATACTGGATTGCCAAGATCGCGTCGCAGATAACGATTTAGGTAAAATTCCGGCGGTACAAGAGGTGGATGTGGAGCAAAGTACGAGACTGTCATAAAGAACGGGCATGAAGCATCTCGCCACTCCAAAAATTCAAGGGCACGTTCAGTGGTCCAGTATGTATCCGTCATATACTCCGGCAGATGCCACGGCCGGACTACCCAATCGTTTGACCCAATGCCGTGTCCATACATGTCGCCGGCATCTGCAGGAGCATTCTTTGCCAACCATCGTTGATAGGCGCTGGGACGACTCGGCACATTCCAGTCGTCTACATGGTCATAACCGAATCTTTTGGTAAGAGGATATTGGTGCATATGACGTCCTGCCAGGTAAGTATGGTACCCTGCCCGCTTTAGGACGGCGGGCAGAGTATCATTTATCATCCATTCTTGCTTTTCAACATATCCAATCAAACCATGAGTGGATGGATACTGACCGGAGAGAATTGTTCGCCTAGCTGCGATACAAGAAGGACAAGGAGTGTAGGCGTGCGTGCATCTGACCCCTTGAATTGCTAAGGCATCTAGGTTGGGGGTATCCAGTCCCTTGCGCCCCTCAACACCCAAGCAATCGCCGCGCCATTGATCTGTCACAATAAGCACGATGTTGGGTCGACCGATGTTGTCACTGATTAACATGATGTATTGCATCCTCCTGGATTGGTTGTCGCAATTATCTGCTGCTGTTGCTTTCCATAACCACCTGGTTCCATGCCCGTGCTGCTTCATCCAGCGCTTGCCTGGGAGACACTTCACCTTTATAGGCTAAAGTGGCGGCATTATTCAGGAAGCCGTAGACCATCTGGTATACCGTTGACTGATAACTCCAAGTTGCTATTCCAAATCTTTCTGCTAGGTACATGTAGTCATTCATCCAGGGAGATGTGCGTAAAACATCACTCAGCAACGCTGAACGGGTGGGAGGAATGAAACCCTGCAATTGGTTATATGCACTTAATAGTTTGGGTTCAAAATGAAATTTAATCAGTTCCCAAGCAAGATCCTTATTCTGTGAGGCGCGGGTGATTCCCAAGGGGGCGCCAAAAAGGAGTACACCCGTTCGTTTCTGTGTGATGGGCATTGGCGCCACTGCAACCTCTTTTAATAAATCCGGGTCATTATTGGCTATTGTTACAAATACAGACGGGTTTTGGTATGCTATCATGGCCGCTTTACCTTGTACAAATGTGGGTCTGCTTACGCTGGATGGCAAATGTTGACGGTAGAGCTCGCTCCAAAACGTGAAGGCCTCCACGCCTTCTTCGCTGTTAAAGGCGGCTGTGCCGTCAGCGTTTAGGATTTCGCCACCATTTGAATATATAAATCCATGAATAGCGCCAATAGCCGTAAGCTCGTTTTGTATACCGCTCTGTTCAATGAGTGTCCGATCGGCATTCCAGCGAGTCAGCCGTGATACCGCCTGGGCAACACTATCCCAGGTATACGGCGGATTTTCAGCATCGTATCCGCCTTCTGCCAGTATACGTTTGTTTACCACAAGTGTACGAGGCGCAATAGCCAATGGTATACATATATGTGACCTTGGTATTTGAGCATATTCAGAATGGGAGGATACATCTCTTGAGCCAGGGGCCAGGAATCGATGAGGTCATTAAGATCCATCACCAACCCTTCCACATAGAACAGGGGATTATTAGATGTTATAACGTCTGGGGCTACTCCCGAGGCAATAGCCACAATCAGTCGATCATAGAATGTACTTGTCGAATGAAAAGCCATTTCGAGTGTTACGTGAGGAAATGCTTCTTCAAAAGCAGGTTTGAATACTTCGTTATACCAGGTGCGAGCAGCTACATTGGCGTTCAGGTTCCAGAGGGTAACGGTAGTCGCCATCGTTAGTTGAGACATAACAGCCACAATAAATAAAACCTGAATAAACAAAAATGATATTTTGCTCGAATAAGACTTCAAAGCAATCGCTCCTTTCAGCGATTAAATTGACCGCACCGAAGCCCGTTCTACCAGATGAGGCTGGAAAACCACATCGATGCAGATGTTTTCATTTCCGGGATGCCAGTAATACACTTGTTTGGCTGTCTCATAGCCAATTTGTCGTAGCGGTATATGAACAGTGGTAAGTGATGGGGTGAATAATTTGGATATTGGTAGATCGTGTACGCCAATGACGGAAACATCGCCCGGAACATGGAGACCTGCTTCCGATAACACTCTGATGCTACGAAAGGCTGCATTGTCGCTAGCGCAGACCAACGCCGTGGGTGGTTCGGCTGCCCGAAACATTTGCACAAGGTATTTTTCAGGCGCTTGTGCTTCAAACAGTAACCAGTCGTTTCGCACCGGTAAGCCGGCTTCTGTGAGCGCGTCTTTCATCATCAAGGTGCGAATGCGCATCATGCAGTTGTTGGGATCGGTGGCCACAAAGGCGATGGCAGTATGGCCTTTATCTATTAGGTATTTGACGATAAGCTCCGCCACTTTGCGCTCATTGGCATGTACCGCAATATCTATCGGCTGAGGGGCTAACATGTCTGCCGAACGGTTGGCCACCGCCACGGGGATGCCGTGGCTGCGGCAGCGGGCCATAATGGGATGAGTGGTAGTGGGCATAATGAATAACACGCCTAGTTGCTGTGATTTCAGCATGTCCAAGGTCTGGTTGGTCAAGTCGCCGGCCAAATCGAGCAAGTTCAAACTGATACCGACTTCTGTGACAAAATCCCGTACTCCCGACAGTACCAGGTCATGGGTGGCAGATGGCTGATGACTATTGCTGGAGAGCACCAAGAGCTGGTCCCTTTTACGCTTCATGGCTGCAGTGTTCCACCCGGAGGGAACAGTATAGCCTAAGCGGGCGGAGATTTCCAAAACTTTTTTGCGGGTCTCTTCCGAAATGTCTCCATAACCTCTCAAAGCGCGGGAAACGGTGCTGGCAGATAAACCGGCTGCCTGCGCAATATCTTGCAGAGTGACGCGCATGCTCATGGGCTCCTTGTAATGTTGTGCAAAAATAAAATACATTTATAGGTGCATATTTTCCTCCGTGTGTATCGGCATTTATTAGGCAGGTTGGTAGCAGTGTTGCCGGCTAATAACCGCAAGCTGCTACCAACCGCACTATAAATGTCGTTATGATGTCGGCACTACGATCGATATCATTCTAGCGGCGGCATGGGAAAGCAGTCGCCCGGATAGGTCACGAGCGTCGGTGTTGCTTTATACACCTCAAAAGCCGCCCGTATCGCTACCTGGTCGGCTGCTGTACGCACCAGCAGTGAAGTATGCTTGTCATGGCGTGGGTTTCCAGGTGAGGCGGCCAGTATATAGGCGAACGGCTGATTTGCCCATACCCAGACGCGCAGCCATAGATTCTCGGTTATCTGCCAGTCGACACAAATGGGAGTGGTGCTGGTTCCATAGCGGCGATTTTTGAGAAATTGGAAAACACTTTCTTCAGGCAGTGGTGGCAGTGAAATGTCGGCCGGTTGCCCGGGACAGGTCAACACTGCAGCTCCATAGGGGTGTATCGTCCAGGTAAATACCCGGGAGTTTTCGCTGCTATATGCATCTTCCAAAAGGAGGAGCGGCGGGGCCAGTTTCAGCTGACGCTGTAGGCGTGCTGTATCGTCTTCCAAGGTTATACCGGCAACTGCTGTTTGTTGAGGCAACATTGCTTTTAGGAATGAGGCGGCAATCGGTTGCTTTTCGGCATCATCCACAAGTACGGTGTTTTGGGAAACGGTGCTGCGGCAATAGAAGACATAAGGACGTTCGGCGTATCCCGCTGTGCCTATATCATTCAAGATGGGCTGGCCAAAGGCAGTCAAACCGAAAGAAAGCCGATCGTGATGGCCGTGACCTCTGGGTATCGGACCACTTTTAAGATAGGCCTGAAATTCATTCTCTCGCAGGAACACCACATTTGCTGCCGGCAGGATCACGCTCCGGGGTTTGGCGATCTCCTGTTTTATGGAATCCGGCCCTAACACCAAGGCACTGAGGCCGGCACGCGGCTTGCCGTCACCATAAATACCGGCCATCACCTCCTGCAGTTCCTCTCCGCCCAACAGTCCAGCGCCCATCTCGTATACATGAGCGTAGCTGCTGAGTTTCATCACCTTGGGGGCGCCTAGATCGCCGAAGACGGGCAGCCGGAGTCGACTGTCGGCCATCTCCGCCGGAGCAAGCAGCATGCGCTTCAGTCGAAACGCCACTTCGCTTTCGGTTAATCCGGCAGGTAGGATTCCACCATCGTTTCTATTCCCGCCCTCAGCCAGTTGTCCATATATGGATAATAGCGGGCAGACCGAATAGAAGTGATAAAACTGGGTATCCTCGTGCCAAAAACCGTCTATATTGCCGTCTGTATCTTGGGCCAGACCGTTGGCGAGCATGTTATAGAAACCACTCACAGGATGATATAAAGCGTGCTCTACCCAGTCCTTCCGTCCAAGGAGCTTTCCGACAAACAGAAGTGAAGCATCCACATAGCAGGTCATATTGTGGGGAATGGGCCGTTTTTCAATATAGTGGATCTGGTACGGCATGGCCTGGTTGAAAATGCCTTCGACTACCCGCTGGTGCAGTGTATCCGGATATGCGGGAGTGCCCTGCAGCAGTGCACAGGTATTGGCCAGCAAAGACAAAATTTGCGCATCGTAGAGAGGTTGGAAGTAAAGGGCTTCCGTATTGTTACCTTCCCGCAAATGATTCTGTGCGAACATGGTGATCGCCTTATCCAAGCCGTTCACCACCCAGGCGGCGAAGGCGCTCTCTCCGGTCAACCTGTATAGTAGAGCCAAAGTCCGCATCAGCCTGTAGGTCCGCTCATGGGCCAGTAAAAACCAGGCGTAACGATATTCTTCGCCCGTATAGAAGGTCTGGTCGTGTGGGTCGACATACTGATGGGGGCTACGCCGGTCGAAGGTGAGATGTTCGGATGAGACGGGCGAGAAGAAGCTGTGGCGCCATCCGATGCGATCAATTGGCAGTTGCGGTTCTTCAGTGGTCACCACTTCCCGCGCTTCCCGGCACAAGGTATCGAAAATATCACGAGCCCAGGCGACATGTTCCAGCTTGCGCCGCACTTCTTCCAGGCGTTCCGGACCCCAAAATATCGGAGGCCATACATCTTCGGCTAAAGGTCCAACGGTGTAGGGCGAAAGCACATAGGGATGGTGGTACGGGGCCAGTGGTTCCGGTGGTGCAACTTTTTCCTCGTTGGCGTTCCGGGACAGGTTAGTCAATACGATCACCTTACTTTCCAAGTTTTCATTAAACAGTGCGGAAAAGCGTGCAGAGAGTGTAGAAGGAAGCGAGCCGGTAAGGTAGCCTCCGGCTCGCTTCCAACTCCTTGCGAAGAGACTGCCGGCCGTGCGTTATCTAGCCTTTAAAAGCTCTTCCACCGGTCCTTTGATAGATTCTAAAGCTCTCCTGACATCCTGTTCGCCTTTCCAGACCGGTCTCAGAGCATTGTTGATCATATCGGTGATCTGTGTGTAATTGATATGATTGATAGGCATAGGCCTGCCCACTTCCATGGCGCCGATGAATGGCGATAGATCACGCAGGCCGAGATCCGGATAATTGTTCAAAATGGTAGCTACCGATTTGCGAGGTTGTACGATTACCCCCGCTTTGGACCAGAGCTCCGAGCTTTTTCTGTTGGTGAAGTAGTTGAGGAATCGCCAGGCGGCTTCCTGTTTTTTGCTGGCGGCGACTACGCCGAATGGTACAGGTTGAATGATGGTCGCCGGACCTGCCGGTCCTTGCGGCAGAGCAGCTACATCGAAATTGAAACTTGCAGACTCCTTAAAAGTCAACATGGAGGGAGGAATATCTATATGCATGGCCGATGTACTATTCGCAAAACCGGCCGAGGAAAATGCTCCCTCAAGCACACCATTTTGCACAAAGCTGAGAGCTCGCAGTCCGGACTCGTTGAACAGCTCAAACCTGGTGTAGTCTTCATCGAAAATTGGGTTGCCCGACTGGAATATAAAGGTAATTATTTTTCCCCGGATGTTCCTATCGAAACTGGCGCCGAACACGTCGTAAACTCCGTCGCCGTTGGTATCACGCCGTAACCTCTTGGCGGCTTCGTAGAAAGTATCCCAATTCCAGGATTTGTCAAACCAGTTCCTGCTGGGGTAGTTTAGCCCGGCATTATCGAACAAATCCTTGTTGTAAAAGAGCACATAGGTGGAGATGCGTTGGGGTAAAGCGTAAATGCGGCCTTTCAGACTGACGGATTCAATAATCGGATCGAAATAATCAGCTAAGTCGGCATCCCTGTAGGCAAACTCGGTGATGTCGGCAAGGATGCCTTGGCTGATAAACTCATAAAGCCGGGAGGGATGTACGTCGATTACATCCGGAGGATTGCCGGCAGCAATGCGCAAAATAGTTTGTTCGTGAGGATAGTCGGCCTTGAATACCTCTAGATTTACTTTAATGTCCGGGTTTTCTCTTTCGAAATCGGCAATTATTTGCCGCCCCAGCGCTTCGTCCTTGGCTATAAAGTAAGAAAGGAAGGTAATCTCCGTCTGTTCAGCATAAGCAGCAGGCCAGAATAACGCCGATATCATGACTATGACTATAGCCATGCGCATTGATTTCATGTAAACCACCCCTTTTGGAGATTAATCCGTACAAAGAACTTAACCGACAGCTCGACTCCTACTTTGATGCATACCCCATACACAACACAATGTTACCGCCTATTGTTATCGATAAATGGCGCACCTCCTAGATTTTTGTATATTGACCGCACCGAAGATCGCTCCATCAGATACGGTTGATACACCTCGTCGATGTAGCAACAAAGGATTACGTTACGGGTATTCCATCTCCTGCACGTGGCGGTATTTTTTCGGCAAATAATTCGTAAGTGCATTGGCGGAGGTTGTGGAAATCTACGTTGGATATCGAGTTCCAGATAGATGGCATTGATTGGGTTGGATGATTATAGATGCTAAGGTGTGGGGCGGAGTCATTGCGGTAGAATTGCAGCAAGTGTCGGCCGGCGGGAAGGGAGGGGCAAATACATAATGCGGGGTGCCCATCTTGCACCCCGCATTTAATAAACCGTTTTACCGGATGCCGCAAATGCCGAGTAAGAGTATGTCGGCATCGGTTTCGTCGTTCCCTTGGCAGAGGATGCAGGTGATTTCCCTCTCAGGATGGGGATTGACCCACTCATATCCGAGGGCGATTACATCTCGCCCGTCTTCAGTTTTGGCCTGCAACAAGGGATCTCCCCAATAAGTGGCTATATATCCATGGTGACGATAATAAATATTTTTCATGGGTTCGCCATACCGCCTGGTGTACACACATATGTTACCGGCGTATTCAACGGGTATTTCCGCCAGAGAACCGTCAGCATAACGCACGATGTACCGTCCGATCTCCCTAAGCGGTTTCCGGGCGATACGCTCGGCGTTGTTGGCCGTGGCGTGCAGGAATACGATTTTGCTGAAGTTCTCTCCTACAGGAACCTCAATCGGGGTGGTGGTTAGCCTTTGCGCATTGGTAAAGTCAAAGGTGCGACCTTCCAATCTGTTGGGGCTGTGTTTTAAAGCTTCGGCAACGGCAACAGGTAACCTCGGAGCAGAACTCGTGGGTAAAGCCAGCGCCTTGGTGGAGACCGGTTGATGGAACGGTTTGGCGATACCTCGCAATTCATCCCGCAGCCGAGGTATCAATTTGGCAATCCAGGCGTTATACACCTGACGAGCCCGGGAATCATAAGTTTCCGACCAGAACATCTCGGCGGAATAAATGAGATCGAAAGTCTTCCCCTTTTTGGCAAAGGTATATTCGTCGCAGCGACACCAGGTGGAAACCTCGCCGCCGATCATGCCTTCTTTGGCAATACGCTGCTCAAAGCGGGGATAATGGCTGGAATACATATTCCCCATGATAATCTTGTAGCCATAGGGCAGCAGATTATCCTCCAGATCGAGATCTAAATGGTAATACCACACAAAATCAAGCAACACTATATCCCGCGGCAGCCGCTCTCTGGCCGGATGAGTCTTAAACCGTTCGGTCGGCTGCAGCATGTCGCACCAGATCATCATTTTTAAGCCCTTTTTGGCTAGATAATCATACATGCGCCTGACATGGAGTTCATACAGATCGGCGTGATCTTTATCACGGCAGCGAGGGCAAAGCCCTATATAGTAGATCTCATCGTGCCCCATATGCACGTAGCGTTCCGGGCGGACCACTTCTATGATTTCGTCGATGATATCATAAATGATTTCATAGCTTTTCTCGTGCAGGGGGCAGTAGACGTGGTGGTAAACTGTGCTCGGCGGCTGATCGGCCAGGCGGGTATCCAACTTCTTCTCTTGGGCGGTCTCCTCTGCCACCTCGGCAATTTCCGGATGGGCATAGGTGATATATTGTACATGCCCGAAAGACTGCACCTCCGGGATCACTTCGATGCCGAACTGTTTGCAGTAGTCGACAAAATCCCGTACCTCATACTTCTCAAGCAGCTCGCCACCGGCCACTATCTCCCCGTGGGGGAAGCGTGGCTTAATGCCGGCTTTGGCATCACGGTTGGCTTGCACCCATCCTGCGCTGATCTCGGGATGCCTGTCAAAGCGCATGCCGCCGGCAAATTCGAGGAAAATGGTGTTGTAGCGCATGGGGATCAATACATATCGGACCAGGCGCTTCATAAAGGGAAGCCCTTCGCGAGGCGGGAGACCGAAATGTATACCACGCACCGGGCAGCGAGGCTCATCATTTATCTCGCAATATGGCAATACACTTTTTTTGGTGAGCTGAATAAGGGTCTCGGCGGCATATAACAGACCGATTCTTTGTGAAGCCGCGATTTCCACTCCGCCGGCGTGGACATGAAGGCGATAACCGTTAGGTTTGATGCTCTCGTCAAGGGTGAGGGCAACGAAGCCGCCTTTGAAGTCGGTGTCTGGAGAAGTGGTTATCGGCGAAGTTGGCGAGGATACTATTGGTAAGTCGATTCCTAAGCATTCTCTAAATCGTTCCTGCACAAAGCCTGCAGCAAATTCCATATCGGCAGTTGCGGAGGCGGATACAGAGGCCGAAAAGGCAATGGCTTTCAGAGCCTCAAGGGGATATTGGCCGTCATGGTAACAGACGCTCTTTGGGGTGGGGTATATATCCGGCTCGTTGGCTTCAGCCCCAATAACCGCCAGCTTAGCAACGATAATCTCCTTAAGATCGGCCTGTAACCGCACAACAAGTGTTGCTGCCCGCACTCCTATGGGAACCGTGATTTCACCCTTTATCAAATCACCGGTGCGGGCATCAATGCGACCGACACAAGTGAGTTCACCATTGTTACTACCACCGGCAAGAGAAAAAACTTCAACGAAAGCCACGCCGGCAGAGTCGGTAAGTTCCAGGCAGACCGCGCCGATAAAAAACTCTTTGCTGAAATTAATGCGGATATCAACACCGGTATCCATCAGCGAATTCCATTTCCATCCCACCGGGGAGCCTTGGCAGAGACTACCGCTGCCGAAGGGAATCTCGCCCGTATCGGTGGGGTTGGAGTTGGCCTTGCCCGCATTATTGGCGTTAAAGATTAGATCGGGTGGGAAAGGATTCTTTGTTCCTCGCCGTAGAAATTGATAACTTCCTTTGGGATCGATACTTTGCATATTTAGTTGACCGACATACATTTTAATCAGCGATCGATTCGGCGCAATCCCGAATCAACCTAAACTCCTTTCCGGAAATAACAAATATTTATTCATCGTATTGCCAGTATAAGCCTAAAGCAATACTAAACCCTGCACTTCGGATTCTCCGGGCTCTTCCCGGATACCTCCGACCCTCTTCGAACTTCAACCGAAAACTTTGTGGCATTTTTACGGAAAGTGCCAAAATGATTTGTGTGGGGGGACTATCTTCCTTCAAGACAAATCTACTCGGGGAGGTATCTTAAGATGCGTAGCGGCCACAGCATCGGCGGTAAATGCACAGGTTCTTTCCCCTCACCGGCCAGGGCTTTTTCGAACAGCTCCACACCATTTCTGATACGCTCCCTCAGCATGGCTTCCCCGGCTTCCGGGGTGGCCAGTGCCGGAGCCCCCATGTATGGAGTCATTTGCGGGTCGTTGACCCAGGCCAGAGTGTTGGCCAGATGAAGCAGATCGGCAGCCAGGCGACGGCCGCCGCAGGCCCGGCATATACCGGCTACTGCAGCCAGAATAGCCGCTCCGCCTTTCAAAGATGGAGGCGTCGCCGGCGGCAATTGATTATAGGTTTTATCCACCTGTGCCGGGGCGGCGGTCAGCATTAGCGATGTTTCGTTGGTGCCGGCATGGCTGTCGGCGTCATCCCCGCAAGTGCCCGGGCTGAGGCCGGTACGCCTGAGAAATTCCGGATCATGCTGTACCATGAGGCGAAAGTCGAGATTGAAAGGATTGATCAGGTAAAATTTATACCGCCGCCACAAACGGCGGGCGGCAGCTTCCATGGCCAGTTGATGGCGGGGGCCACCGTGGTTGTCGGCAATAAAGAGGTAGCGGAAACCCTGGGCGGCCAACCCTTTGCCATAGGCCACCAGCACGGCTGCCAACGCCCTGGCCGGAATGGAGAGGGAACCTTTGATAGGTAAGGCATCGGAGCCAAGGTAGAGGGGTGGCAATGTGACCATGATCAGATCGGCATGGCGTTCCGCCAAGCTTTGTCTATAGCGGCGCTCCAGTTCCCCGGCGATCACCACATCCGTCCCCAGTGGCAGGTGCGGTCCGTGCACTTCCAGCGGGCTGACGCTGATGAAGAACACCGTCCGCTCCCGGGGCAGATCCGCCAGCTGCGGCAGGCGCAGCTCTTCATATCGCAAGGCGGAACTCTTGCCGTCTTCGCTCACATCTACCACCCCACACCAGCCTTGCCGAACCTTAGTCTGTTTGATTCAGATCAGATTTGACCGGCATAACTCATATACCTGCTTATTTGCCGGCATAAAATTGTTTTAATATCTCATTGGCCTGCCTGGCGATTTCAGGTATGGCAAACTGCGCTGCCATGGCCCCGTTCAGCATGTCGGTGAAGTATTGACCGCTGGTCAAGCCCAGCTGATTGTAGGCCGGGTGGGCCCAGTATTGCTGCGCGGTGTAATCCAACGCCCGCAGGAAAGCCATGAGGTTTTTCGACGGGTCAATTTTGTAGAAAACATCCGCCGCCACCTGCGGTTGCGAGGGAATAATGGCCCCTATAGCGGCAAACTCGGCCGTCTGTTCAGGCTGCAATATAAATCTGATAAACTCGGCCGCCAGATCGGGATTCTTGGCGTCACGCGGGATGCACCAGGCTTCCGGGCTGAAGAAGGTGGCCCGATACCTTTGCCCGTCCACCACCGTGGCCGGCATGCCTACCACATCCCAATCGAATTTGCTGCTGTTTTGGAAGTAGGTGATGTCAAATACGCCGCGGGGGGCCATGGCGGTAATCCCGTTGGCCACCTGAGCTTTGGAATCGCCCAGATTGAGGGAGGCCGGGGGCTGCACACCCGCTTTGCCGTTGTTTAGATCGGCAAATAGCTGCATGGTTTTTATGGTGGCGGGCCGGTTGATCAAGATCGTCCTGCCGTCGGGACTGAAGACATCGCCGCCATAGTTCCAGGCCGTGTATGGCCAGTAAACATTGAGACCCCAGCGGTCCGGGACGCCGTCGCCGTTGGTATCTTTGGTGAATTGTTTGGCCATATTCATGGCATCGTCCCAGGTCCAGTCATCTTTCGGGTAAGCCAGGCCGGCTTCGTTGAACATATCCTTGTTGTAAAAAACCGTGTGTGTGTTCAGCCCGTAGGTGAGGCCCAGGATCTGTCCTTCCCAGGTCATGTTGATATGAGCCTGGGGAAGGATGCTCTTAATCGCCGGATCTTTATCTATCAAATGATTGAGCGGCAAGAGCAGGTCGGTGAAGCTGACATACATATTCATGCCCATCCAAGCCACATCAGGTGCCACCCCGCCGGCAATCCAGACGAGCAACTTATCATACCAGCCTGAAGCCGCGCCAAGTATTTCCACTTCCACATTGGGATGCAAAGCCTCGAACTTCTTCGCCCAGCCTTCCCAGACGGTCACGCGCTCAGGGATGTTGGTATATAGCCCCCACACCAACTTGGTCTTCTCTGCCGCCATGCCCGGGAAGGAGAAAAGCGCCATCAGCAACAACACCAATAAAATGGCTGGTAAAACCGGCATACGAGACATGCGTTTCATCAGCAAACCCCTCTCTTTGCTATCTTCAATCTTTAGCGAATCTCTATCTTTCCGCAGTTTTCTGACATTTGATTGTTTCAGACATTTGGATGTGGCTCGATACGACTCCGACTCGGTGTCCACAATGACTCGATGGTCATTACCACTTCACAATCGTTTTGCCGGTTGCCTGTTGCCTCTTCACCTCCCCACCGGCGGGATGGTCAATATGGATGCCTGGACACATACCCGGCAGACTAGAAAGACCCGCCATATAGCCATGGTGCATGCTATGGGCAAGGTTGGTGAGCCGGTATCTCTGGTAGGTGAGTTAGAGCCTTTGCTGCTATGAAGCTTCCGGTCTATATGCTTTTATTTGTTTACCCTTGGCAATTATTTGCGGGTCACTCCTTAAATGTAAAACAAAAAATATCATCGATCAAGGGAAATAAATAATCAAACATTTCACGGGCCCCGTCCGGATGGCCATTCTTCCCGGGATTACGCCGTCAGTGCCTACTCACTACCAAAGAAGCTCTGCGCAGAGTATAGGTATAGTTGCCCCCTTGTCCCGAGAAGAGGCACCACATTTCCAGACCGTCGGCGCTGATATATTTGGCAGGAAATTTATGATGGAAACAGGTTTTATCGCCCAACCACCAGTCATCGTAATAAACTGTCGCCCAGGGACCCCAAGGATTGGAGGCTTCAAAGACACCCAAGGCGGAGGTGTGTTTGCGCGGACCCGGCCAGTCGGCCACCCAGTGCGAGGTGGCTAAGAAAAAGCGCTTTAGGGGTGGATTATAGGTGATGCCGACCCGAAAAACACCGCGGCCATCGGTAAAAATTGGCTTACGGTCCGCTATTTCCGGCGTCCAGATTGGATTGCCGGCGCTATCGGTGCCGGCAAAAAACTCATAACGCCGGCGGTCGGTGATAGCAGTGATGGGGACGCGGGCCATCACCAGATGGCGGGTGTAATCATATGCCGAGTTGCTGTCTTGTGAAACTATGTAAACATACTCATCTTTGGCTTGGTCGTAGTTTTTGCCGCATTGGACGAAATCCGGGCAGCCGAAGGAGTCACTGAAATACCAATCCGCCCACTTCCAGGTTTTTCCCTTATCTATAGACCAGGCCAGGCGAGAGTGGCGCCAGTCTCCTTCCACCTTGTAGTTGCGCACGAATAAATAGAGCACGCTGTCCACCATCAACAAGCCGCTGGATTTGATGCCGTTTTCTCCCCAACCCACCGGCACATCGGCGTCGGTCTTTAGATCTTCTCCCCAATGGTGCGGTGGGTGGCCGTGGACACGGGCAAATCCCAGGCTCAGGGAGGATTCCCGGGGCAGTTTCTCCCCGCCGAAGCCGCGGCCGTCGCCGTAGGTGGTATAGTTGATATCATCATCGCCCCAGGTGGTGGGCCAGTTGTCGCCGACACCGTCAAACCCGATCCTCACCGGTTCTTCGTCCCAATCCATGCGGGCTATCAGGGTGCTAGCCGGGTATGGAGGTTCCGGGCATTCCATATCCAAGCCCATTCTGATCGCTTCTTCCCGGGCATTGAAAACCTTTTCAGCCATCTGCCAGGCCACCCTTCCATTTTTCTCTTTTATAAACTTAACTCCAGATCCAGCTTCACCAGATTGAAGCCGTACATGCTTTTGCCTTCGTAAGTTCCCCGGCCGGCAAAAATCATCCACCAGGTGCGGCCGTCGTTTTCCATCCATTTTTGGGGAATGGTAAAGCTGATACCCAGATCCAATCCCGGGATAAAGCGGCCGATGTGCCTGGTATAGAAAAACGTATGCCAGGGACCCCAGGGATTTTCTGCTTCATACATACCTAAGCCGGCGCTGTCGCAGTTGAAATAATTCCTCTCCAGCGGATAGGGATTATAGGTGTTTTTAACCACTAAGATGAACCTTTTCAGCCAGGGGTTATAGACGCAATATGGATGCCAGTTGGCTCCATTTGGATCGTGGAATACGGAGGTGGCAGCGTTTATGTCCTTGCTCCACGCCGGCCCGGTGTAGCCATTGCCGTTGCCGCCACCGCTTCCGCAGTAGAACTCATAAGCACTCCTCTGCTCAATTTTATCCAGCGGCACACGAGCCAAAACCAAATCCTGATTGGTGACCAAGGGATTGTCCCATCTGGTGGATTTGCTCTGCGGTCTGCCGTTTTCCTGATAATATACCCAGTCGCTTTTGGACAGCGAATAAAGATATACATACCCGGCCAAGTGATCGGGCACACCGGAGTAGTTTCGGCCAAACTGAATGATATACGATTCGGCAAAGCGGTAATACGGTTCATGGTCGAATAAAAAGCCATGATCCTGCCAGGTTTTCCCGTAATCGGTCGAGCTTAACAAGCGGTTGCGCCTGTTATCGAGGCCATGAACCAAGGCCAAAAGGTACATTTTGCCGTTGGCAAAGACTAAGCCCTGGCCGGGTTTAAGGTTTTCCGTTTTAGGTTCCTGGTGCACATATAGCGCGGGGGTGGAGCTTTCCGGCTTAAATCCACCCCATATGTTGGCGGCTTGGTAATGCGGGGGGGTGCCGTCAATACGGGCCAAACCGAGGAAAACACGATCGGCATGCATTCGCACTACTTCATAGCCGAAGCCTGTGCCGTCGCCCCAGGCAGTATATAAATTGTCGTCGTCGGCCCAGGTGGTGGACCATTGATCGCCGTTGCCTCTATCGAGCACAAGGGGAGGGCTGAATGCGACCTTTTTAATCAAAGGGCTCGGCGGGTATGGCGAGAGTGAGCCATTTTCCCTCATTTTCATTCTTCATCCCCTTCTTCCAGAGCTTTGCGCAGGAAAAGATTCACTTGTTCCTGATATTCCAGCGAATATCTATTGAAATCGTCGGGGGTGGCCAAGACGAGGCGTTCTTCCGCCGTATATAATCTGTAAACCTTTTTGGCTTCCTCCACGCAGATCACTACATCTTCCAGCAGGAAATCCTGATCCAGTCGGGGAGCGAGGATAAAGAGCGGACGGGGAGCGATCAAGGCTAATATCTCGTGAAAATCGTAGGGGATTCTCGCTTCTTCGCCGATGAACAGCCCGAGGCGCGGTATGGTCGGATGCAAGTGCGAGTAGCGCCGCAACCCTTCGGTTACCTTTCCGTGTACATCCCGGCGCATCGAGGCGAAGCCGCAGGTGGAAGCCACTGCTTTTATGCGTGAGTCGAAGGCCGCGGCATATAAAGCCACCATGCCTCCCAGGGAGAATCCGGCGACGGCCATGCGACTGGGATCGATAAAATCCAGTTGGGAAAGGGCATCGACCAAGCGGCGGACATCCTGGATCATGACGCCGAGGATGGATGTTTGAGGATTTTTTTGGAAGAACTCTATTCCTGCCTCGCGGTTTCGGCTGCCGTAACCGATCATGTCGAAACCGACGGCTACCATGCCCTGACGGGCTATCATCTCGCCCACTGAAATATCCCATCCATAAGCCCTGGACCAGTGATAACCCGTGGCGTGCAAATAGGCATGGCAATATATCACCACCGGCATTTGGGTTTGGAGGCGGCGCTCCTGGGGATTGGGGAAGGTGATATGCGCTTTCAGGCTGCCTTGGAGGGGCAACTGTGCTGTCTCAAAACCGTGAGGTGAGCGGGGTAGAGGTTCGAGGGTGAGGACAGGAGTGGCGGCACTGGGTGAGGCTTTCGAGGCGCCAGCGGGTGAGGCGGTGCCCACCGGCACATAGGGCGGCAATTCCCCGATGATCCGGCATATGTTTTCCTTTATCAGGTGAGTTTTCCTCTCCCAATCTTCTGTGCTGTCGATGATGCCCCCACCTGGCCGGTGCAGGATATCGTCCATACTCTTTTCCGGGAATTGGGAGATGTTCAATTCGTTACCCGCCAGTGACTTCCAGGCATCGAAAGAATAGGTGTAGATCAATTTATTAAAGCGGTCGCTTTTGGGCGCTCGCCCAAACTGCATATCGGTCCACCGGATGTAATCGTCCATGATGGCAGGATCAAGAGCATGTCCGCCGCTTGAGGCATGAAAACCGATTCTGTCCTCGCAGCCGAGCAGGCTGTAGACAGCCCGGACAGCTAAATATGATTGCTGATCGCCCCACGGTTCGCCCACCATGTCATGTTCCCCGGTGGCCATCAATAGAGGCCTCGGCGCAAGCAAAGCAGCCAGGAAATGCCCGTCGAAAGGCAGCTTATTCTCCCGACCACTGAAAAAGCGCATGCGGGGATCGTTCCAATAGGGAAATAGCCGGGAGCTCACCTCAATGGTTTCGGCGCCGAATTTCTCCCCGGCATAGCGCCACAAACAAAAACTACCCGACCCGGTGCCGGGATGACTGGAGATCACGGCAGTGAAGCCGGGGTTCATTATACCGGCCAAAACTGCGGTCTTGCCCCCGCGGGAATGGCCTCCCACGGCAATTTTCGTGCCATCAACATAGGGGAGGGTGTGTAACATGTCGAGCACCCGTCCGGCGGCAAAAGCCCACCATTCCAGCTGATTACAGCGGGCATCTATGAACACCTGGGCTGCTTTTTCGGCATCATCTTGACTAAAGTGCCCGACTACATAGCCCCGGGTGGCGAAACGATCCCATATACACGGTTCATGATAGCCTGTGTGGCAGTTGACGAAGGCCGGAAATGGGCCGCTTCCTTTGGGCACTAAAAGCCTGACCCGCAACACGGCGGCATCCCGGCGGCTGGAGTCAAATCGGCCGTACGGTGTTTTTTTGGCATAGGCAAAAGCTTTGGCGTCGGGAGAAAAGAGGATCTGCGCATAATATATGTAATAGTTTTCTTCTTCGTCCCGCCCCTCTCTAAAGGTGACGGCCACCTCATCCGGCGGCGCCGGCCATTCACCAATGTTTATTTCTCGCAGTATATGGAGGATTTCTTCCTTGCGCTTTTCCCAGAGGGCGGCCTTGTCCACCCTTTCACCGTTTTGAAAGGTGAGGAGATCCGGGGGAAAAGCAGAGGTTGGCATCTCGTCAAAGTCGGGAGGCAGATTACCCGTCTCTCTGAGCCACTTGCGCCAGTGGGGTATAGAACGAGGTTTGGCATCCATGTCCGAGTAGTAGACCTTCAATAGATGCTCCAGAAATGCTTTTCGCTTATTTATGGATGTGGATGTGGTGGATACGGAATCGGTTTTCATGGCCGGAATCATCCTTTCGCCGTTTACAACTATGAAACCACTGCGTCGGCAAACAAGCGGCGGTATTGACTTGGGGCACAACCGACAATAGATCTAAAGGTGCGGCTGAATTGTGTTATATCCGCAATACCCACAATATCGGCGATGCTGGTGATAGACATATTGGTGGTTTGTAAGAGAGCTTTGGCCCTTTCGATGCGCCGGTGTTTTATGTAATCGCCCAAAGTTTTCCCGGTAGCTTTCTTGATGGTGCGATAGATATGTTGCTCTGAGTAGTGGAACTTATCGGCCAGGGCTTTGGCGGAAAGATCGTCGGCTAGATTAGCATCAATATAGTTGAACAAGTAGAGCTGTTCGAGGGTTCTTGATTTGTTTAGAGGGCCTTCCATGCCTAAGCTGTTGTGCCGTTTGTGCTGGATATCGACTAATCTTTCGGCGATCAGCATTATGGTGAGAAGTTGATAGTAAACGATTTCCTCGTAAAAGGGGGAGCGGTTCTTGAGCTCATAGGCAACACTTTCGCAGGTCGACGACAGAATATTCGTAAGTTCAGCCGGTACCGTACCGACAGCAATTTCGGAAACTGTGATCAGCTGTTTGGCGAGCGGCGGCATGTTGCTTTGCACCGCTTGTTCAAACGAGGACGTTTCGATCCAGATATTCCACCTTTCATAACGCCCTTCCATATGGGCAGTATGCGGTATTAAACCATTGAAGAACAACAGAGCCGGTGCATTGTATGGAATAGATTGATTGCCGAAATAAAAAGTGCCGTTACCCGATAGGCAGTAAAGGATTTCCAGACCACGGTGGTAATGAGGCATACCGACAACATTTTCAAAAACTGCATGTACGCAGCTGACGGCTTGCTCCTGTATCTCCAGGCACAGATTACCCTCCCAACGCGGTAACCATTTCATTGATCTACCTCATTTCCGCCATAAATAAAGTAGACATATTAACTAGTTCGTTGATAGGAATAGCTTTCCTTTTTAAATAGACATGCACGAGAAAACCTTTACATAGACTTTCTGCCTGATCCGGTGTCAGGTGTTACTGAGGGTCAAAGATATGATAGCCACAGTCAAGCTGCTGATTAGGTTTTTGTTTATTATTAAAGATAACCACAGTTAGGTATAAGAAGATTTATAGAAAGGTGGCTGTTCAATGGCAAGGCGATTGGCATTACGACCGGGCAATTCGGCAACTTGCAAATTGATTCAGGTATTGTGTTTTTGTTTTTTGTTGACAATGACGACTATGGCAGGGCAAGCTGAACAAATCACACTCACGTTTATGCATTGGAGCGGTACCTCGCAGCAAGAGGGTTGGGATCAGCTGATAGCTGAGTTTGAAGCCGCAAATCCGGGTATAAAGGTGCAGCAGATGCCGATTAGCTCAGACTATGCAGGCAAAATAAGAATAATGTTGGCCAGTGATTCACCACCCGACATATTCATGCTCGATATGCAGGAGGTACAATATTTCGGTCAAAACGATTTAGCCATCGACCTGCGCCCGCTGGCTGAAAGTCAGCCCGGCTTCCGCTTTGAGGAGATGAATCGTTATGCCCTTGAGATCATGTCCTATAACGGCAAACTTCTGGGCATGCCGTACGGAGCCGGACCTAACATCTATTTCTTCAATGCCGATATGTTCGATAATGCCGGAATCGAATATCCTAGCACCCAATATAAAAAAGGCGGTTGGACATGGTCTGATTTCCGGCAGGCGGCAATGAAGTTGACACACCGGGATCCTGATGGTAAGCCGCAGGTAATAGGCGCTGAACGGGGATTACACAGAATTTGGATGTGGACCAATGGGGCGGCGGAATTCGATAACATGATGGCGCCGACAAAATGCCTTTACGATGCGCCCGAATCAGTGGCCACTTTTGAGTTCCTGCAAAACTTAATGCATACCGACCGCGTTATGGCCGTCTCCACTGCCGATTTCGGAAACCAAAACAATACCTCGGCCTTCAGTAACGGCGCTGCGGCTATGATCGTCCGTTATGACAACGGCATTTCGGATTTCGGCAGAGTGCAGCACCTTCGTTTCGGCATTGCACCCTATCCCAAGGGCCCGAGTTCAGGGGGAAGGTATGCTGCCGACTTTGCTACCTCCGGGTATGCCATTCCTAAGAATGCTCGTCATCCGGAAGCTTCCTGGAAGTTCATTGCCTTCATCTCCAGTCGGGAAGGACAAATAATTGTACCGGGAATAAAAGACACTTGCCTGCCCACCAGATCCGGGGCTCTCGTTTATCGCGTTTATCCGTCCAATCTGGTGAACCCGGATTTGCTTATGGAATTGACCATGCTGCCAAATAATGGAAACAGGGTACGTCTCCTGTCTCCCGATCAAAGAGATATCAATAGCCTCATCCAGCTCAACCCCATTTGGCAAAATCAGCAAGCACCTAGGACGGTATTGGAGAGCATCACCGAAATCGTGAATAACTACCTCAGGGAAAAGTCTCAGAAGTAGGGTGTGATAAAGATAAATCCCGATTGCCCATTTATACCCGATATCCCGGAAAGACGGGGGATGAACAGCGAAGAGCTAAATGCCGCCGTAGCCTACGCCGAAAAGGCGGGAGGCTCCGGCTGTATTATACGGCATGGGCGGATGGTCATGAGCTGGGGTGATCAAAAGCAAAAATATGATCTTTATTCAACCACCAAATCGATAGGTGTAACCGCCCTGGGATTGGCCATCGATGATGGGAAGGTTAAGTTAAGCGACAGGATGGTCGACCATCTGCCCAACGGCGGCATTCCTCCTGAGGAGAATGCCGCTACCGGATGGTTGGATGAGATCACTTTGTTTCATCTGGCAACGCATACAGCCGGATTTGAGAAAACACGGGGTTGGTGCGCTCTGCAATTTCGCCCCGGCACGGGTTGGCTTTATAGCGACGGTGGTGCCAACTGGTTGGCCGACTGCTTGACGAAAGTGTATGGAATGGACCTGTTAACCTTGATGACGGAGCGGGTTTTCCAACCGCTGGGCATCACCGTTGGCCATGAGCGTTCCGGTTCTGAAGATCTATGGTGGGGTTTCAACAGACTTGACAGAGGGCCGCTGTTGGACGGCATCAACCGGAGACCTATGGGGGCAGGTATTTTTGCCAATGTAGAGGCTATGGCCAGGATAGGTTATCTCTACCTGCGGTCCGGAAATTATGCCGGCCGACAGATTGTTTCCCCGGACTTCGTCTCTTTAGTCGGCAAGCCGGCAGCAGGTATCTCGGAGCTGCCGGTGAGGGGAGATAATAGTCACCGCTTTGAAAAGGCATCGCAACACTACGGCTTGTTGTGGTGGAACAACGGCGATGGTGCTATAACCGATGTGCCCAAAGACGCCTACTGGTCTTGGGGTCTTAAAGAGAGTTTGATTGTGGTCGTTCCCAGTTTGGACCTGGTCGTCGCTCGGGCCGGAGAGAAAGGTTGGCAAAGCGATGATTGGGGTTCTATTTACGAGGTGCTCTCCCCGTTCCTGGCACCAATCTGCAGGTCATGCCGATAGCTTTATTTATTCGCCTCATGATAAGCCTTCTGGCTAACATGAGAGGGGAGGGGCGGGCAATACACCCACACAAACCGCAACGGCTCGCTACCTGTATTGATTATTTCATGCTCAACACCGGCCGGGGCAAACATCAAAACACCCGGGTGCAGTGCATAGCGTTCCTCCCCAACCCGCCCTTCACCTTCGCCGGCAAAAAAATACATGGCTTCCTGTTCCACTTCATGGGTGTGGGCAGGGGCTCTGCCGCCTGGTGCCATGGTGTGTTCACCAAGAGCAAATCCTCTCGCTTCCAGTTCCTCTTCGGTCAGAAGCAGGCGCGAACGACGTCCGTGCGATTTTATTACAGCGGTTACATCATCAACGCTTATAAAATACTTCAAACCGGTTACCTCCCATGGAATCAATTGTAGCCCGATAGAACCAATCCGGGATTGTAAACCATTACACTTTGTGTCGGCCATATCCTGCCAGAAGCAGGAAGCCATATTTAAATTGAGAAATAGACCTGAAGAATAACCTTGAGGAATAGTCCAGGAGGGATGGGGGTAGTTATGGCCAAAGGGCAATCCAGCCCAACTATAGAGCATGTAGCCCAACTTGCGGGAGTATCCACCGCCACAGTGTCCCGCGTCCTAAACGGCTCAAGCCGGGTGAAAGAAGACACGGCCCGCCGGGTGCTGGAGTGCGCCCGGTTGCTTAACTACAGACCCAACATGTTGGCAGCCTCGCTCCGGCGCCGGCAGACTTCCGTCGTCGGCATTTTGGTAGCCGACAGCGCCAACCTATTCCTCACCTCCGTGGTACACAGCGTCGAGAAGATGCTGAGAGAGAAAGGTTATCATGTCATCTTGTGCAATACGCAAAAAGATCCCCTGATAGAGGCCCAGCAAATTCATCTTCTGATGCAACGCAAGGTGGACGGTTTTATCATCTCGGTAGCCCAGGAAAAAGGGCGCCATCTGGATATATGGCGCAACAGCCGCATTCCCCGCGTCTTCGTTAACCGGTGGCCGGTTGATGTGGAAGGACCGGTGATACTGGCCGATCACCGCCAGGCAATGGAAACGATTGTAGATTATCTGGCAAGTCGTGGCCATAAGCGGATTGGTTTTCTATGCAATGTGGTTGGTTATTCTACCGGTAGGGAACGGTTGGAAGCCTTCAAAGAGGCCTTGGCGAGACGGGGCTTACCTTATGATGCCGACGCTTTTCAGACCATTGAGACTGAAAAGCGTATGACCGAGGTCGAGGTGAGGCGGGTATTAGAGGGCGCAAATCCACCCACTGCTTTGATAGCCGGCGGTTTTTACACCACCCTTGATATGATGAGGGGCCTGCAAAAGTTGGGTATCAAGATACCTGAGGAATTATCGGTGGTCGGATATGACGATCACGAATGGACAGCCCTTTTAACACCGCCATTGACCGTCATCTCCCAGCCTGCGGAACAGATGGGCCGGCTGGCCGCGGATAAATTGCTGGAGCTGATCGATTTACCCGCAGACATGTGGGATTCCGGTTTGGAAAAACTGTCGAGCATAACCAGGCTGCCTTGCCGGTTGATAGAGAGAGCTTCGGTGGGGCCGCCGCGTCGGCAGCCGCTAAAGTTGAGGTCTATAAACTGAAGGGAAAATAGGATATAAGGTAGAGGATTTGGTGCCGGCAGCCCGAAGTTATTGGTTGTAAATGTAATGGTTTACACTGCCGACTGACTCAGCAAAACCGACTGACTCGGCAAATGGAGGGGTTCCCTTGGGGGATGAACAAAATGCCACCTTTAGCTGGAAAAATGCTGCTCCGGACGAAGTCGGCATGAACGCCGCCCGCTTGGCTGCCTGGCAGGAGGAAATGGCGCGCCACTTAACCAAAGCCCTTTTGGTGGCCAGGCATGACCGTATCGTATGGGAATGGTATGCTCCCGACCACGGCAGGCAGGTCAAGAATTATACGGCTTCGCTGGCCAAAGCTATGGTCGGCGGCCTGTCCCTCGCCCTGGCGATGGATGACGGTCTCATCGCACCGGACGACCGGGCGGCCGCCTTCATCCCTTCCTGGCAGGATGATCCGCTCAAATCTCAGATCACCATCAGGCATCTGGCGACGCATTCCTCCGGACTGGACGATGCTGAACAGGATGATTTACCTCACGCCGAGTTGCCGGGATGGAAAGGAGCCTTCTGGCGCCAGGAGCCCGATCCCTTCTCCATTTCGCTGAATGAAGTACCGGTGCTCTTCACTCCCGGCACCGCTCATTTATACAGCAATCCGGGCATGGCTGTCCTGGCCTATACGGTTACCGCCAGCCTGCGCAAGGCCGGCCATGATTGCCAGGATATACGCACCCTCCTGAAACAGCGCATCATGGACAAGATCGGGGTTCCACCTGAGGAATGGTCGGTCGGCTATGGGAAAACGTTTTATCTCCACGGCCTGCCGCTCGTGGCCAACTGGGGCGGCGGTGCCTACACCGCCCGGGCCATAGCTGCTGTTGGACGGCTGATGCTGCGCAAAGGAGACTGGGAAGGGCAAACGATTATATCAAGTGAAGTGGTTGAGCAGATGCTTGCCGGCAGCGTTCTTCCCGCCGATCCAAAATACGCCCTGTGCTGGTACGGCAACAGCGACGGGCGCTGGCCGGAGGTGCCGCGGGATGCCTTTTATGGCCTCGGTGCCGGCAGACAGGTGCTGTTCGTGGTTCCCAGCCTGGATCTGATCCTGGTGCGCAATGGTCGTGACGACGGTTTTGACTTGAGGGAGAAGCTGTTCGCCCCGCTTATTGCGGCGGTAGGGAGAGAGGAGAACCGTTCTTGGATTACGCACCCAGCCCGGTAATCAAGAAGATCGAATGGGCGCCTTTGGATGAAGTGATCCGCCTGGCCAGAGGTACCGGAAAAGACGGCAGCGATATCTGGGTGAATACCTGGGCCGACGACGGGCACTTATACACGGCCTACGGCGACGGCCGCGGCTTTGATCCGATCATCGATATCAAGTTGAGCATGGGATTTGCCCGGGTGGAAGGGTCGCCGCCGGATATCAAAGGCGTGAATATCCGCTCCGCCAGCGGCGAGACTGTAGGCCATGGGCCTCGCGGAGGGAAGCCAAGCGGCATGCTGATGGTCGATGGGATATTGTATATACTGGTGCGCAATATGGCGAACTCCATCCTGGCCTGGTCCACCGACCACAGCCGCACCTGGACCTGGGCGAACTGGAAGTTTACCCAGAGTTTCGGCTGTCCCACCTTTTTGAATTATGGTCCTAACTATGCCGGTGCCCGTGATAATTATGTCTATATTTATTCGCCCGACCAGGAGACTGCCTATGATGCTGCCGACGGTATGATCCTGGCCAGGGTGCCCAAACAGAGCATAGCCGATAGGGAGGCCTACGAGTTTTTTGTCCGGTTGGCTGAGGACGGCCGGCCGGTCTGGACCAAGGACTTCGCCGAGCATGGCCCTGTCTTTACTTTACCAGGCAGGTGCTATCGCTCGACGGTCTCATATAACCAAGGGTTGGGGCGCTATTTATGGTGCCAGACAAGGATGCTACCGGGGGAGGATGCCCGTTTCAAGGGAGGTTTAGCCATTTATGACGCTCCCGAGCCATGGGGACCCTGGACGGAAGTATGGAGCGTGGAGGAATGGGATATGCCCCCGGGTGAGACCAATTCTTTCCCCACCAAGTGGATGAGCGCGGACGGTAAAACCTGCTACCTGGTCTCATCCTCCTGGGATAATTTCTGCGTGCGTCAAGCTAAATTTATATTGACAGGAGAAGAGTAAACATGGTAATCGTTCACACCAATGAGGAAAAAGGCGTCACCATCGGTGCTCCATTTCACCGCACCATCAAGGTTTTGCTGGCTCCGGATAAAAATGATGTAAAAGAGCTCACCTTCAGCCATGTGGTCTTGCATGCCAGGAGCCAAACGGATTATCACAAGCACGATCGCCCTGAGCTGATCTTCATCTTATCCGGCGCGGGGGTAATGAAGGTGGAGGGAAAGGAATACCCGATCGCTCCCAACTATGTCTATTGGGTGCTCAAAGAGGAAATGCACCAGATGATCAACACGGCTGATAACGACATGACCTTCGTCACTGTATTTGTACCGGGCTATACGGCGGAGGAAAACTACAAACGCTGCCTGGATGCTGCCGCTGCTGTGGCAAAAGCCGGTGCCGCCGGCGTCACTCCCAAAGGTGGGGAAGCATGAAAAGCCAAGCCATGACTGCCTTGCCGGTTAACCGAACCCACCGCCCGGCCACATCCGTCAAGCTGGCGGCCGGTACCCTTGCTTTTATCGGCTATAGCCTGGAGGAAGCTGTGCAGGGTGTGGCTGCTGCCGGCTATCGTTATGTGGAGTTGGCGGCAATCGATAAATACGTGGAGCACTTAACAGACAGCGATATGCACCCGGCGCAAGCGGAGGCGATCCGCTCCTTGCTGGAGAGATGCGGACTTGAGACGGTAGCCTTCGCCGCGCACATGGATCTGGCTTCTCCCGGCGCCACGGTTCGCTTCGCCAAGCGAATGCAATTTGCCCGGGATTTGGGTTGCCGCATCGTCATCACCAATATTAGTCCGCCGGCGGATTGGATTGCTTTTATGACCAATTTACAGCATCTGGCCGGTTTGGCCGGCGATTTGGGCTTGGTCATTGGCCTGGAAAATCCCGGCAACTACCTTCCCGCACCGGAAGTCTATAGCGATCTGTTGGCAACGATGAAAGGCAGTCCGGTGGCCGTCAACTTTGATTGCGGAAACGTTTTCAATGCTTCCTTCGGCGCCATTCAGCCGCTACCTCGCCTGCAGCCGTTGTTCCCAGCCCTGGTCAACCTGCACATCAAGGATACCTCCATCGTGCGGGACCGTTTGCGCAGCATGCCTATCGGGGAAGGAGAGGTTGACTATGAGGCTGTCTTCCAGCATCTGGCCATAACCGGGCTGCCTGATCTTCTCACGGTAGAAATGCCCTTGGGGATGGAATTCGACAGGCAAAAAAGAGCCTATCCACCCTCGCCTCCCTTACCCTGGGATACCATAGTAGCCGCACTGCTCCGCTCGAAGGAATACATTCTCCGGCAGCTGCCCCAGGATGGTGACCACCACTAACTCAGATTCCGACATCTGCTATCGCGTTCACAATCACATTACTTTTATTACGATAGTAATAATTAGTCATCACCAATTCCCCCTATTTCCTCCAGGGGGTTTTTGTGTTACCATGCTTGCGAGCCAGTGACAAGGAGTGCTTATCATTCATGTCGGAAATGTCGGAATTGGAAAAGTTGCAGAGAATGTGTCGTGTGGTCCGTGAAGATATCCTGCGCATGATCGCGGCGGCCGGGTCCGGGCATCCCGGCGGCTCTCTTTCCGCCGTAGAAATCCTGGTCGGCCTCTATTTTTCCCGCCTGCGGCATCGCCCTGCCGAGCCTGACTGGGCGGAGCGCGACAGGTTTATCCTGTCCAAGGGCCATATAGCCCCGGCCTTATATGCCGTTATGGCCCATGCCGGCTATTTCCCTCGCGAGGAGCTTCTCACCTTGCGCAAACTGGGCAGCCGCCTGCAAGGTCACCCGGCAAAAGGCAGGCCTCCGGGGATCGAAGTGTCCACCGGTTCTTTGGGCCAAGGCCTTTCCATCGGCGTCGGTTTGGCGGTGGCGGCCAAGTTGTGCGGCTACCCCTGGCGCACCTACGTCCTGATGGGCGACGGCGAAATCCAGGAAGGCCAGATTTGGGAAGCAGCTATGAGCGCCGGCCACTACCGGCTCGATAATCTCTGCGGCATTGTCGACCGCAATTACATGCAAATCGACGGCAGCACGGAAGACGTGATGATGCTCGATCCGTGCGCCGATAAATGGCGGGCATTCAACTGGCATGTCATCGAGATCGACGGCCATGACATAGCCCAGGTGGTGGCCGCTTATGATGAAGCAGCCTCCGTCAAAAATAAACCCACCGTTATAGTGGCCCGCACCATCAAGGGTAAGGGAGTGCCGTTTATGGAAAACAAGGCCGCCTGGCACGGCAAGGCTCCCAACGCTCAAGAGCTGGAGCTGGCTTTATCTCAGCTTTACTGATCCCGATGTGGAAAAATCCATGTAGATGCAACTATTAGATGCAACTATTCTGGTTTCGGTTGGAGGATGAAATAAGCGTGCAAACGTCGACGGGTAAGCGTGAGTGGCGGCTCTGCCGAGATGGTTTTGGAGATGCCATCATTGAACTGGGCAAAACGGACCGGCGGGTGGTGATGCTGGGAGCGGATCTATCGGAATCCACCCGGGCTTTATGGTTTAAAGAGAAATATCCCGAACGCTTCTTCAGCTTCGGCATCGCCGAACAGAATATGCTGTGTGCCGCTGCCGGTATGGCTTTAGCCGGCCTGATTCCTTTCGTTTCCTCATACGGCGTGTTTCTGAGCGGGCGGGCCTGGGATCAGATCCGCACTACCATTTGCTATTCGAATCTAAATGTGAAGATGGCCGGAGCGCACGGCGGCATTTCCGTGGGGCCGGACGGCGCCACCCACCAGGCGCTGGAGGATTGTGCCGTGATGAGGGTGGTGCCCAACATGACCCTGGTGGTGCCATGCGATTATCATGAAACCAGAAAGGCCACCTTGGCGGTTGCCAAGATGTATGGCCCCGCTTATGTGCGCTACGGGAGGGAGAAGGTCCCAGTCGTCACCAATGAAGATACGCCGTTTGAGCTGGGCAAAGCTCTGGTGATGCGCCAGGGGGGCGATATCACCTTTATCGCCAACGGTTATATGGTGAGCCAGGCGTTGGATGCCGCCGAAATATTGGCCGGCGAAGGAATCGAAGCCAGAGTGATAAATATGCACACCCTGAAGCCGCTGGACCGGGAAGCAATCATCCGGGCGGCCAAGGAGACGGGACGGATTGTCACCGCCGAGGAACACCAGTTGGCGGGCGGCCTGGGGGCGGCGGTGGCCGAAGTGGTCGTGCAAACATACCCGGTGCCGATGCGCATGATCGGTATGCCCGACAGCTTCGGCGAGTCGGGCACTCCGGAAGAGCTTTTGACCAAATATGGCATGACGGCGGAGAAAATAGTGACCGCCGCCCGTTCTCTCCTGAACAAGAACGGAGAGACGGCAACAGTATAGCTTTTAGTCAGTCAGCGGAAGTTATAGAGCAGCGGCATTATCCAGACCACAAAGGCCAGCCAAACCAGGTAAAACGGCCAGAAGCGCGTCTGGATGGATAATAAATGCTGCAGACTTCCCTGGCGGAGGGCGTATTTGATGTAACCTACCGCCAACCCAGCCAGGTTGGCCAAGAGGAGGATATTCTCCCCTAAAGCTGCCGTCTTGTTCGGACTGAAGCCATAGAGTCCCAGGCGGCCGGCGATCCCGGCTAAAGCGTAGCAGTCGATGATGATGGCGGCGAGCATCAGCGCCAGATTTAGGGTATCTGCCGGTCCGAAGGGAGCGGCTTCATCCCTGGCGGAGAGGTCGTAGAGTACCATACCCACCACCAGCATCAGCAGGATGTCGATGAGAATGAGGGTGTTCCGGTCCTGCATCAGGTCTTGCCCGAGAACGGTGATGGTGAGGATCAAAGCTACCATGAGGAGGAGGAAGAGCGGGATAAATATCTTGGCCAGCATCGGTGCCATGTTAGCGATTAAGCTGCGCTTCTTTTCCGCGAGGTAGGCGGCAACGATGGGCACACCCAGGAGACCGCTGAAACCTACCCATTCCATCAGGAAGTTTTCCGCCTGTATGCCCAGCGCTTCGGCGAAGGCCGTTGCCAAAGCCATGAAGACCATCCCGCCGGCGGCGATAAGGACGGAGTATATGAAAAATTCCCCGGAGTAGCGGGTGAAATCCCATACCGCCCTCGTGCTGCGCCAGTCGTCGCCGCAATAGGCCACGCCTATCACCAGCCAGAGCAACAGGGGCATGTGCAAAGCCACGAGGCCGGAGGTGTTGCTGCCCGGCTGGAAGGGATAAAGATTGGCGGTCAGGGCGGTGATGAGGAGCATGCCGGCGAGCCAGGCCACAAGCGGGGTGGAGAAGCGGCGCCAGAAATAAAAGCCGCAGAGGAGCACGGGAGCAACGAATAAGCTTAGGTTGCGGAAGTAAAACTCCTCACCGCCGCCGGTCGGGTCGCTCAAACTGATGCCGAAGAGGAGCGGGATTTTGCCTAACAGGGCGGCCAGAACAGCGGCCAGGATAACCTGTACCAACTCCCGGCGGCTGTGGCCGGCTGCTTGCGCCGTGGTGTGGGAAGGGGCAAAGAGCTGCTTCCATAGGCGGTCGCTATGCACTTTGGACAGTTCGGCAATCAGATTCTGCGGCTGACCCAGGCGCAGCATGGCAATCAACAAAGCTTCCCGCTTGGCCAATCCTCCCCGTTCCAGCTCATCCATCTGGTCCCGCAGATGGTCTTCTAATTCCTGTAAATCATCGGCCGATAAACCGGCCTGCTCCTTAAGGGCCTGCTTCCAGTTGGTTATTTCCTGTTCGATATCAATATCCGACCCCAAGTGACTACTCCTCTCTCTCGTCTTGTTTCTCTTGACTTTGGTGCTCAAACCCCAATTGCGACAAAGTACCGTATATCATCCGCCATTGTTCCAGTTGCCTATGTAATTCTTTGCGCCCGAGTGCGGTCAGCCGGTAATATTTGCGCCGGCGCCCGCTCTCGGCCATGTGCCAGAAGGACTCAATCCATTTGCGCTGCTCCAGGCGGTGCAGGACAGGGTACAGCATCCCTTCGGACCACTGCCAATGCCCTTGCGAACACTCCCGGATGCGCTTGATGATCCGGTAGCCATAGCTTTCTTCTTGTTCAAGCAAGAGGAGCAATAGCGGGACCACTGATGCGGCTGTTAATTCCTTATCGATTCTCATGGTCAGATTATACCTAACAGTACTAGGTATGGCAATAGCATTTTTGCTGGGGGCGGGAAGGAATTAATTGGCGGGCATCTCACACCACGGCCTGGTATTGTAGCGTTTTTAGCTGGATGATCTCATTAAATGTGACTCAGCTTTCCACTGTTGCTGCTGTTGGACCTATTTGCTCACGCTGCGGGATGATACCAGGCTGGTAATACTTTCCAGTCCTGCGTGGCAAAAAAGTGGCTGCCCCTCTGCCCCACTGCATAAAAGCCCAGCTCATTTCTCCCTAACCTGATGTTATTGATAGGGGGCTGCCATTTTTTTGCCACGGCGGGCAGCAGGGCGGCACAACTTGTGGCATTAAACATGAGTGGCGTCGCTGGTACGGAGAAAGCCTTTGCCGAGTTTACTAAAGCAACCGGCATTGAGGTGGAGGCTATAGTCGTTAATTCATGGATCCTTTGGGAAGAAAAAGCGGCCTTGATGATAGCTACCGGACAGCAACTGGACCTGCTGCGTTGTGATACGGGACGTGCTGCCCAGGCTGCTCTGCGGGGCTGGCTAATACCTTTAAGCCCGTTGGTGGCTCTGGATAATATCGATTTG
>DULU01000019.1 GCA_012840225.1 Bacillota bacterium | reverse complement strand
GGCTGGTGTGGCGATACCGTTGATTGGAAATATGAGAGAACAAGCTTGGAAAGCGAAATTGGCGGCTACAGCCGATGCTATTGGCACTGGAGCAATTTACGCGGCGATTCAAGGGAAAGATGTTCCTGATTGTGATGGTGGAGAAAATGGCTGTAATACAGCAATTAGGGCTCTAGCCAATATCCCTGACGATATATTAGTTGTCGGAGGCAAACAATATGCTAAAACTGATAATAAGTACTATCTTATTTATGTGAAAGAAGGCAAAGGTATCTCTATTGATGCATGTAAAGGTGATGATGATTGCGACTCATCTTTGTTTGGTACACCAAAACTCTATGAATTTGGTGATCTTGAGGGAGCCGCTGCTAGTGAATAAGGAGTCTACCAATGTCCCTCACCCGCCGGCGCCGTTTAGGCGATATTCTACTTAATCGGGGGGTTCTGACGCAGGAACAGCTGAATCAGGCTCTGGAGCGCCAAAGGGTTACGCAAAAGCCGCTGGGCACTGTCCTGTCCGAACTCGGGTTTGTCAAGCCAAGCGTGATGGCCGATGTTCTCGCCGAACAGCTGAAGATCCCGAGAGCCAATTGGGCAGAAGCCGGCCGCGACCCCAATTTGGCGCTCCTTGTGCCTGCTGAACTCCTGCGGGAAGGCCAATTCTATCCTCTCAAGCGCCAGGGCGACACTCTCATCTTGGCCATGGTCGACCCACTGGATTTTTATGCCATGGACAAAGTGAGCCGGGCCACCGGTATGCGGGTAGAGCCCGCCGTGGCTACCGCCGACGAGATTAAGCTGGCTTACAACAGGTCCTTTAATCTGGCTTCCATGGCCCAGACCATCATCTCGGAAATAGAGGAAGAAAAGGAAGAAGAACCGGAACCTCTACAAACAGATAATATCGCCGAATCGCCGGGCGTGAAAGTGGTCCAGCTGATCCTGGCCCAAGCCGTGAACGACAGGGCTAGCGACATACATATCGAACCGCGGGAGAAAAATGTGATCGTGCGCTTCCGCATCGACGGCATCCTCCGCCAGGAGATGGTGTTGCCGAAGCATATCCAGCGCGATCTCACCACCCGCATCAAGGTGATCTCCAATCTGGACATCACCGAGCGCCGTCGGCCGCAGGACGGGCGCTTCAAAATTCGCCTGGAGCAAGACGGGCGGGAAGTGGATATGCGGCTCTCGGTGTTGCCCACCATCTACGGGGAGAAGATCGTCATCCGTATCCTCGATAAAAGCGCCACCGTTTTCCAGCTTGATGAAGTGGGGTTTGCGCCGGAATCGGTGGCGGAAATGAAAGCCATGATCAAAAATCCTCAAGGATTGATTTTGGTGACCGGACCTACAGGGAGCGGCAAGACCACCACCCAATACGCCTTTTTAAACGCCCTCAACACTCCGGACAAAAACATCATCACCGTTGAGGATCCCGTCGAATACCGCATTGAGGGTCTAAACCAGGTGCAGGTGAATCACAAAATCGGCCTGGATTTTGCCACGAGCCTGCGAGCCGTGTTGCGTCAGGACCCGGAAGTGGTGATGGTGGGCGAGGTGCGCGACCTGGAAACGGCGGAAATCGCGGTCAGAGCCGCGCTTACTGGTCACCTGGTACTGTCCACTTTGCACACCAACTCCGCCTGCAGCAGCTTAGCCCGGCTCATCGATATGGGCATCGAACCTTTCATGGTCGCCGCCACCCTCTTAGGCGTGGTCGCCCAGAGACTGGTCCGGCGCATCTGTCCGGAATGCAAAGAACAGTATGAGGTGACCGATCCTGCCGAGCTGGCCTTTCTCAAAAAGACTGGGCACAACGTCACTCATCTGTGGCGGGGTAAAGGCTGCCCGCAATGCAAAGAGACCGGCTATAAAGGCCGCCTGCCGATCGAGGAAGTGCTGATTGTGACCAAGCGTCTCAGGGCGGCCATCGCCGAACGGGCTAATGAAGCCCGCCTGCTGGAAATCGCCATGGAAGAGGGCTTTATACCTATGGCGGAACGCGGTCTGCAAAGGGTGCTGGAGGGCTACACTACCCTTGAGGAACTGTGGCGCACGGTGTTCTCCGTCGACATGCTGGAAGACGAGATGAACATAAAAGGCGGCCGTCACCCGGACGACACGGAGGCCAACGGGCAGCTGGCCGATGATATGCCGGTCACAGAAATAAAGGCCGTCTAAACTTACAGTGAAGACAGGCGAAGCAGAAATGTAACCCACAAGGTAACAGAAAATTAATCCAGAGGCCGCTCAGGAGCCGAAAATAATGCTTTATACTACAACATATACCATCGATGATTTATTACGTAAGGCGCTGGAGGCAAAAGCTTCAGATCTACATATCACCGTGGGCATCCCTCCTGTGCTGCGCATCAGGGGCGATTTGGTGCCCATGGAGAACATGGAGCGGTTGCGACCCGAAATGACCGAGGCGTTGATCCACCAGTTAGTTAAGGATGACAAATGGTCGGAATTGGAACAGGCGGGCGAACTCGATTTTTCCTACAGCCTGGGACAGGTGGGCCGCTTCCGCTGCACGGCTTTCAGACAGCGCGGCAGCTATGGGTTGGCCATTCGCCTTATATCCCCACAGGTGCTGCCACTGGAGGAGTTGGGTTTGCCGCCGGTGGTGCGTGATTTATGCGACAGGCGCGACGGTTTGATCCTGGTGACCGGTCCTACAGGGAGCGGAAAATCCACCACTCTGGCCGCCATGATCGACGTGATAAATCACCAGCGTCACGGGGTGATCATCACCCTGGAGGACCCCATTGAATATATCCACCGGCACGCCAAATGCATCGTCAACCAGCGGGAAGTGGGAAGCGACACCACTTCATATGCCTCGGCGCTGAAAGCGGCTCTGCGGGCGGATCCTGACGTGATTTTAGTGGGAGAAATGAGGGATCTGGAGACTATCAGCACCGCACTCATCGCCGCCGAAACCGGCCACCTGGTTTTGTCCACCCTGCACACCCGCGGTGGCGCCCAGACCATCGATCGCATCATCGATGTCTTCCCTCCGCACCAGCAACAGCAGGTGCGAGTGCAGTTGGCCGGCGTGCTGCAAGCCGTCATATCGCAACAGCTATTAAGAACCGTCGACGGCAAGCGCATGGTGCCGGCGGTGGAAGTGCTGATAGGTACCACCGCTATTCGCAATTTGATACGCGAAGGCAAGACGCACCAGATCCCCGCCGCCATCGAAACCGGCGCCCGCTTCGGCATGCAGACCATGGAATCTTCGTTGGAACAGCTGGTGAACCAGGGTCTGGTGGATCCTGAAGAACTGCGGTGGCGGCGGCGGTTATAGCGGTTATGAGATTATAATAATAAATCATATTTGAAAACGGCGAAAGGGTTATGGCTCAACAGTATTGGCAATATAAAGTAAAAACCCGCAGCGGCCAGTTGCTGCAAGGTTCCATTGCCGGCGACAACCAAGGCAGTATTATCAACCGGCTCCGCAATCAGGGTTATATTGTCCTCTCCGTGCAGCGCCAGAGCCGGCAGAAAACCCTCTGGCAGCGCCTCAACGAACCTATGGGCAAGGTCCCGGTCTCTGCCCTGGCCGTCTTTTGCCGCCAGTTTTCTGTAATGATGTCCAGCGGCATGGCGGTGATGGATGCCTTGGCTTTGGTCACCGATCAGATGCGGGACGTCCGGCTGAAAAAGGGACTGGAAAATGCCCGGCGGGAAGTGATGTCCGGAAACAGCCTGGGAGCGGCCCTGGCTACCCAGGATAAAGCCTTTCCCCCCATGCTGGTGCAGATGGTGGAGGCCGGCGAGATGGCCGGTGTCTTAAACGAGGTGATGGACCGCCTGGCTCAATATTATGAGCGGGAAATGGAGACGAAGGCCAAAATCAAAGAAGCGCTGATGTATCCCATGGTGGTCACCGTGGTGGCCATCGGCGCCATCATCGTACTGGTGCTCTTCGTCTTGCCCAACTTTGTTACGATCTTTGAAAGTATGAATATGCCCCTACCTTGGACCACCCAGTTTATCATCGACGCCAGCAAGTTTCTCACGAAATGGTGGTGGCTGATCTTCTCCATCATCGGTGCTTTTGTCTTCGCTCTGCGCCAATGGCTGGTCACGCCTAAGGGGAACCGGATTAAAGATCAGTTTCTCTTAAGAGCTCCCCTGATCGGTCCGGTGGTCACCAAGCTCGTTTTTAGCCGTATGGGCCGCTCTTTGGCGCTTTTGTCCAAAAGCGGTGTGCCCATGGTGGAAGCTCTGCGCATGGTGGAGCGCATCGTGATGAATGTGCCGGCCGCGGAAGCCGTGGCCAAGGTGAGAGCGGCAGTGGAACGGGGCTCCTCTTTGGCTGCCGCCATGGCCAAAGAGAAAGTGTTTCCCCGTGCCCTGGTACAGATGGTGTCGGTTGGGGAGGAGACCGGTTCCCTCGACACCACCCTAAACCAGATGGCCGATTATTACGACCGGGAAGCCGGTTACAGCATCAAAGCCTTAACCACCTTGCTTGAACCGTTGATCATCGTCGGGCTGACGGGAGTGGTATTGTTCTTGGCTATTGCGGTGGTGTTGCCCATGTTCAAAATGGCCACCTCGGTCCCGACCGGATAAAGTTTATATTTAAAAATATATGGGAACAGGAGGTGAAACGTGGCTAATCAGGCTGTGGGCATCGACTTTGGACATGCCGGCATCAAACTGGTTGAAGTGCGGCGCGGTCGACAGCCCATTATAAAACGGGCGGTTTATATTCCCGTCCCGCCGGGTGCGATCTCGAGAGGGGTGATCCAGCAGCCCCAGGTTCTGGAGGAGCTACTGGACAATTTTGCTCCGGCTATGCGTCTCGACCGCGTCATGGTGGTGGCCGGAGCTGCCGGCGCACAGATCAATGTGCTGCCGGTGAGGATCCCCTCCGCCGAGGAAGCCGACTTACACCCCTTGATTATGCACGAATTCACCTCCGCCCTGCACATACAGCCTGAAAAAGCAGAGCTCTATCATATCGATTATCTTGAGCTGCCGTCTGGTTCGCCTTCCGAGCATGAACTGCTGGTGGTAGGGATGCAAAAGCTGCATCTCGGAGTATATGCCGAAGTGCTGCGCAACTCCCGCCTGCCGGCTTATGTTTTCGAAGTGCAGGCTTTCGCCCTGCCCCGCAGCCAACCCAGGGAAGGTTTGGCCTGCTACCTGGATATTGGCGCTGAATATACCCAGGTGCTGGTAGTCGACAGCGGCACTTTTGTGTTATATCGCTTGCTGCCGATCGGCATGAGAAGGTGGTGCGAAACTGTTGCCCGTGTCTATCAGGTCTCCGATGAGGCAGTGGAGCGCCTGCAGCGGGAGAAGCATATCGACCAGCTCATGCTGGAGGCGCCTGGGGAGCGCTCTCAGTTGCAGAAAGTTATTGAAGATCTGCTGGGAGGTATCATTCAGACCCTTGAATTTTTAAGAGCCAGGCACAGGGTGGTATCCATAGGAGATCTGATCACCACCATCTTTTTGTCCGGTGGAGGCACCATGCAGAAGGGCATGGACATCCTCTTAAGCGAAGAGATCGGCATACCGGTGGTCATTTCCCAGCCGTTCTCTTTTTGCCTGGGCAGTGAAAAACTGCCTCCGGAAATATTGGATATCGCCCCCCTCTTTACCGGAGCGATGGGCATGGCTTTGAGGGGGTTGTCGGAACCTTGATCCGCATCAATCTCCTCCCCCCTGAAGAGCGGGCTTCCATCAAAGCTATCAATGTGGTCACCATTGTGGCGGTGTTCGGTATCATCATCGGCTTCGCTATGACCTTTACCGGTATATACCTGCACATGGAGCTGAGGTCGACGAGGGAGCAGATGGAAGGCTATAAAGAAACAATGGCCAGCATTTCCCAATTCCGTTCGGCCATCAACCAGCTGGAAAAGGATATCAAGGCCTGGGAAAACCTGCTGGCGCCGCTGGAGAGCCAGTTAAGGCAAATGGAGCCGCCGATAAATCTGTATCACCTTTTGCAGCGGGTGGCCTTAAGCACGCAAAAAGGTCATGTCTGGCTGCGGGATCTCACCTTGTCCCGGACGGGCGCCGTGCCCATCAGCGGCTATGCCACGAGCCTCACCGAGCTCGACCGCTTTTTGGCCGCCGTAGGCCGCGATCCCTACCGGGTGCAAATGGGCTCACTAAGTTGGGAAGAGCAAAGCGGAGTGCGCCTGGCCTATTTCCTCGCTCAAATGGGATTGCCGACAGAAGGTGATGGGAAATGATCACCAAGCCGATCATGCTGAAGGATAGCAAAAGCGGCCAGCGCACTCGCCTCATCATCATACTTATAGCTTTGTATGTTTTGGCAGTGGTCGCCTTCACTTTCTTTTATGCCAAGCCGACCATGGCCGAACTGAAAAGGTTGCGCCAGTCCTCGCAACTCCAGGCCACTACCCTGGCCAGTCTGGCCGATCTGCAAAGGCGTCACGCCACGGCACAGGCGCAATATCAGGAAACCCTCAGGCGGGTGAACGATATCATCAGCCTCTACCCCAGAGAGGCGGATCTGCCTTTTATTCTGGCGACAATCTCCAATCTGACCACCAACAACTTGGTTGACCTGGTGCGCATCAGCTATACCAAGCCGGAGTGGGGGGAAGGCGTGGGGCGAATGCAGATTACCGCCGATCTGAGCGGGGATTACAAGCGTTTGGCGAAAATCCTCGTGCAGCTGCCGCAGATCCTGCCCACGGCGCGGCTTGAAGATGTGCGCTTCAGCGCGGTGCTAAAAGAGAATGTATCCGACATGAGCCTCAAATTGATGGAAGTTGATCATCTGGATGTTCACATGGTGATGACTGTATGGTTGATGTCGGAAACAACTGTCGTGGTTAACAGTGGCCAAGCACTGCCAGGTTGGTACCCCAGACCCGCCAAGCCTGTCGATCTGCCGGCCAACGATCCCTTTCAGCCGGCGGCAGATACTGTCCAGTTGGTTAAGGGGCGTCTGATAACCGAAAAACTGGAGCAGACCATGCTTACGGGGATCGTGGTGGCGTCGGGGAAAACCTTGGCCAACTTGCAGGTAAACGGCCGTGTTTATACAGTGAGCGAAGGCGATATCCTACCTGAGCTGGAAGGAGCCAAGATCAACAGAATAGATACCGTAGAGAAAAGAATTGTCCTTGATATCGCCGGAGAACGCATCACTTTAAAATTAGGAGGCAACTAGTTTATGAAAAGCGTGGTAAAAATTTGGCAGATGTTGATGATGACACTGGCAATTGGCCTTCTGGTCTGTGCCGGCGCTTTTGCACAGGCAGCAGCGGAAACCGGCGGTATGGATATGCCGGTGCGGCAGATGGAGTTTATCAACGAGGAGATTCTCAACATCTACCGCGTGCTGGGAGAGGTAGCCGGCTGGAACGTGATCGCCGATCCCACCGATGTGAGGGGCCAGATCACCCTCAAGCTGGGCAACATGAGCCTGAAAGAAGCTCTTGACCAGGTGGGTCGGGTAACAGGTTATAGCTACCTGTTGGAAGGAAACACCTTGACCATCGCTTCAGCCGAACGCATGAGGACCATGGTCAAGTCGGAAGTGGCCTTCATCCAGGTGGCCAACCTCAATCCGCAGACTGCCAGAAGCTTGGTCCTGGCGGCGGTACCGGGAATCAATGTGTTGGTTGACGAGGGTTCAAACAGGCTCCTGGTGACGGGCACCAGTGCTCAGGTAGCTTTGGCCAGGAGCGTAATAGCTGAACATGATGTCGCCACCAAGCAGCGTTTCGACTTCCAGAACGAGCCCATCACCTCTATTCTGCGCACCCTGGCTATAAACGCCGGCATCAGCTACATGATCATCGGGGAGATCCCGGGGACATTATCCATCGTGCTTTCCGACATGGCGCCGCGGGAAGCTTTCGATTATATCGTGAAGCGAGCCGGACTGGTGGCCGAAGTGTCGCCGGAAGGCATTCTGCAGCTAAAACCGGCTTCAGAAGAAAAACCGACCGAGGCGGCGGCTCAATCTGTGGGTCTCGTGACGGACGAAACCCGGCTTTTCCAGGTGCGCTACCTGCCTGTGGCTCATGCCATGGAAATAATATCCGCCGCCTATCCTGAACTCGTGCTCAAAGCCGGACAGAACACCTCGATCATTGCCGCTACCGGGAAGCCCTCCGTTCTGACGGCTGCAGCCCAACTCCTCGCCTGGCATGATTTTCCACCGGTGCGGCTGGGAGGTATTATCCAGCAAGGACCGAATACCGTGGCTTTACTGAGCGTGGAGAACCGCTCCCATGTGGTGAAGCAAGGAGACAGCATCGGTGAGCTGCTCATCGAAAGCGTCACGGCGCAAGGCGTGACGGTGAAATTAGGGGAGCGGCGTGAATTCATCCCGGTTGGAGGCTCAAAATGATAACTGATGCCCACCGGTCGAAACCGCGGGGCCAACCTGCACATGGCCAGCTATGGTCAAAACAGATAATAGCTGGGCGATCATGGCGGCCGGCCTTCGTCCGGCAAATATTGATATTGCTCCTGGCGATATGCTTAAGACCCACTATGCCGGCAGAGGCTGCCGCAGCTACTTTGGCGGGTAAGATCGAATCACTATCCGTCTTTGAATGCCAAGCCGGAGACCTCTTCATGGCTTTAGGCCAAATGGCCGGGTTGAATGTCACCGTCGACCCGGAGGTGGACGGGGTGGTCAGCCTGTTGCTGCACGATGTCACTATAGAAGAAGCCTTGTCCATCCTCGCCGCACAGGTGGGCGCCGCCTATACCATCAGCGGTCAACTGCTCTCGGTAACCCCGCTCGCCAAAGCGGCGGGAAAAGCGGAAGCCAGAGCGGACGACGGTTTTGTCCGGGTATACGCCTTGCAATATGCCGAGGTAACCAAGGTGATCGAGATGGCCTCCATCATCGCTCCAAATCTGAAACTGAGCGGTGACGAGAAATCCAATCGCCTTGTCGCCGTAGGAAGCAAGGAAGATCTTGAGATCTTCGAAGGTTTCCTCCAGCTCTTCGACAAAGCCGGACGCCAGGTGCTGATTGAAGCCCGGGTGGAGGAGATTTCACACAATGCGTTAAGGCGCCTGGGGCTGAACTGGACACTGCCCGACCTTACCGGTGCGATCAACACCGCCACCGGCGGGCTCAACTGGACTTTGTCCAATTTACAGTCGGCCATCGATGCCATGGAGACCAGAGGTGAGGCCAAGCTCCTGGCCAAACCGCTGATCACCACGGTCAGCGGGGAGACGGCGCCCATCTTTGTCGGCGACCGCGTCCCGGTGATCATCAGCGGTGGTGCCGAGGAAGGCGACACCATGACCTATATCGAAGCCGGCATCCGCCTGCAGATCAACGCCCGCATCGCCGCCTCCGACGAAATCACCGTCAATGTAGCCTTGGAAGTGAGCAGCATCCTCGAGTGGAGCCCGCAGGGCATGCCTGTGGTGCGCACCCGCAATGCCGAAACCACTGTGCAGGTCTACAACGGCCAACCGATCATCATCGGCGGCCTGATCCGGGAAGAAGAGCAGAAAAGCATGTCCCGCATCCCCCTCATCAGCAGCTTGCCAATTGTGGGATCGCTCTTCCGCTGGAACCGGAGCAACGTCGATCAGATGGAAACAGTGATCATCCTCACCCCGCATCTGATCGAGGATACCCGCCAGGCAGGTACGCTGTCCGAAATTATAGATGCCGCAAACGCCAATCCGGCGCCAAGCTCTCCTCCATATGCTCAAGGTGTGGCTCAGCCTGAGACCGTCAACAAGGCGACGGAAGAGGAAAGAGATGGGGAGGGAGCGAGGAAGGGTGAGAGCGAAAAGGAGGAAGCTGCTCCTTTGGCAGAAACCGAGGGAGAGCCATCGCCTGCTTCTCCCGCATCCGCCGCAGAGGCTGAGAAGAGCGTTTCCTCCTCGCATGCACCTCTCTACTTTAGAACCGGGATTACCACCAATTTCACTTCTTACTCGAATTGGCTCGCAGCGCTGGGATTCGGCGGGGGAAAAAAGCAAGGGGAGACGGAACAGTGGTATGGAGCGGTAGCCTCCTATACCGCCGCTCTCTCCTCCCCCGCTCCGGCAAAAGATGAGTATCGCCTTGGCGCCATGTATCGCCTGGGCTATGAAAACGATTTTCTTTACCTGGCCGGATACTATCTTCCGGGTGCCGGCGGTGCGCTCTCCCACCATTGGGAAGCTGAACTGGGAGTCGGGTTGAAAATGAACCTTCCCTTTAGCAGGAAGCCGCCTCTGGTGCTGGAGCCGACACTGCGCATCGGGATACCGCTGGGAACCGGCACTAATGCTGCATATATTAATGCAGGAGTGATGGTTGGATATAACCGGTGATCCGGGGGGTGGTAATGCTTGAGGCTGCAGCTCAAGAAGGATGACGGCTTGACCTTGGTGGAAGTAATTGCCACCGTAATACTTATGTTTATCATCCTGCCGTCCATAGCGGCTGTCTACATGAATGCAGCCAAAATGAGCGAGATAGGCCTCCATAGATTGCGCTGCCTCGGTCTGGCCCGGCAGGAAGTGGAATTTAGGAAAAGCGAAGGTTTTGAGTATCTGCGCGATGTGTATTTACAGGGAGCCCCAACGGCCGTGATCAGCCAACCCAATTTTGCCGACAGCAATATAGATCTGGAAACCTATCTGGAAATGACGACCATCTCATATGAAGAGACGGTTTTGGACGCTATACGCTTGAGCGTTGTTGCCAGGGATAATCTGGCTTCGGTGGAAATCTATGCCATTGTGGTAAGCGGAGGTTATTAGAATGCTGCGGCCGGCGAAGGATGAGCGCGGTTTAACTCTGGTAGAATTGATCCTGGCCATGATGGTGTTAGGTATAATCAGTGGTGTAGTGGCCAATTTGCTCGCCTACTACAATGGTCTCGGTCGCATGACTTATTTGGTGCTGCAAAAACAGAACGAACTGCAAAGCGTGGTCAATCGTATATTGGACGGGTTTGGCGAAAAATCGGGACTGATCACCGCTAAAGCTTATTCTCTTTCCGGTACTTTGGACCCTTGCGGCCTGGGAGATACAGCCTATCGAAGCAGTATTGCCTTTACAATAACCGACAATACGGTGTTTACTTACCGTTATGAAAGCGGTCAATTGTTCTTAAAGGTAGACGATGCACCTGAAATGTTACTTATGGAAAATCTTTCCTGCTTTGCCGTAAAAGAAAATGGCACAAATATCGTGCAGTTGCGCATTAGGTCTACTGTAAGCGGCACAGGGGGCGAGCGCCCGGTGGAAATAGCCACACAGGTTAAGCCGCGCAATGCGGGAAAAGGAGGAAGCTGACCGCTAGCCTAGCTGTAATTAAGGCTAAGGAAAGGTTAGGAAAAAGGAGATTATATCATGAACTGGAAACGCGACGACAAAGGTTTCATGTTGATAGGCGTCTTGGTGGTATCGATAGGTTTGTTCACTATCGTTTCCGGCATAACCTACTTCGGCTTGAATACCAACAAAAGAACCGTGTCGGAAGCATTTAGAGCACAGGCCTTCTATGCTGCCGAAGCAGGTGTAAACCATGCATTGGCCATGTTGCGGGCCGGTGCGGACCTACCCCTTTCCGAACCACCTAAAGATGGCTTGGTTCCGGAAGATGAACCGCCCATTGTCAGCGCGCCCGGCACCAAACCGGTATATAAGGTCTGGCTATATATCGATCCGGTGGACGGCCAGCTGAGGATTGCCTCTCAAGGTGAAGAGGGGACCATCATTCGCCATGCCATGGTGAATGTGGTGGAAGGCGGAGAAGGAGGCTCTGCGCCGCAGGTCGGTGATGGAGGAGTTGTGCCCATCAGCTGGCCTTCCTGCGCATGCAGCATCACCGGCCCGTCCCAGGGTTCCTTAGGCATCGGCTACTGGCCTAATTACAGCCCTTACACCATCTCTGCGCCTTCCATATATTCCGATATAAACGTGGCCGCCAGCGGGGTACTGAATCTTATCAATGCAGGTGAGCTCAAGGTGATGGGCACTCACCAATTGAACGCCGATACCCGGATGATTGTACAATCTGCCGGCAATATGACGATCTGCGCAAATAGACTACAGTTAAACAGCAACAGTTTCATCGATGCTGATGTCACCGGAGATTTTTCTGTATGCACCTCGGAATTTCATCTCAATGCCAATACCTATGTCGACTTAAATGTGGACGGAAAAGCCATTTTCCACACCACTCAGAGCAACATCAACAGCAACTCCCGATTGCGCTTGTCGGCCAACACCGCCCTGCTATTCTGGCATGAAGGTTGGCTGGAACTTAATTCCAACTTCCACACCGACGACTTCGGTTCCAGCAGCCAGGATCAGTCATTGTGGCCCCGCATCGTGGTGCAGAGAGGCTTGCAGCTAAACGCCAATGTCCAGTTGGGTAATATAGGGAGCAGACCGGTGCTGATCTTTATGGACCCGGAATACACCGATCCTATCGAGCTCAACAGTAACGCAAAAATATACGGTTTACTCTGGGCACCTACCCGAACAGTAACATTAAACAGCAATGCTTTTATCTATGGGAAAGTAATAGCGAAAAAGATAATATTAAATGCCAATGCTCATATCCATGGGGAAGTAATAGCGGAAGAGGTAATGATACATAACACTTCTAATTCCGGCATTTATCCGGGCATATACTATAATTTCGACAACGTCACCATACCCGGCGCCACAAGCGGCACCGGTTTCGGCATCGGCTTTTTCCAGGCGAAGTAGGCCTGATTGGGACTGCCCAGGGCTCGCGACTTTGAGATAAACCAGACAAGAGAGGAAGATCCGGATGCGCGTCATGACTTATAATATCAAAGGGGGCATCAACAAAGCCCGCCGGGCCTCGGAAGGTTGGACATATCAGGATAATATCAATGGCATTGTCAAAGTGATCGCCGCCCAGAATCCGGATGTAGTGGTATTACAAGAAGTGGACAAAGGCCGGCTCCGCTCCGAGGCCATGGACCAGATCTCCTGGCTGAGCGAAAAGCTCGGCTATCATGGCGTCTTCGGCAGATCCTTTTTTGACCCGCAGGCGGACGGCTCCGTGGGCGAATACGGCAATGGTTTGCTGTCACGTTACCACATCTCCGCCTGGCGGGTGGAGCCCTTGTGGCATAGGGATTACAATTTGCCCGGCGAGCCGAAATGGGTGATCGAACCGCGCTCCTGCTTAGTCGCCGAAATCCTCGCTCCCGAGCCTATTATCATCATGGGTTTGCATTTGTCGACCACTGCCGATCAGCGCCAGGAGCAGCTGAGGCAAGTGAGCGAACTGGTCCGTATGGAAAAGGACAAGCCTCTCGTCCTGATGGGTGATTTCAACGCTCAATTGCCGGAGCTGCGGGCCTCGGCGGTGGCAGGAGAATTGACCAGTCTTCTCAGCGAGGTCCACGGCTTTACTTTTCCCAATGGAAAGGAGGCTGCATCTACGATTGATCACATTTGGGTGAGCAGCCACTGGCGAGTTGACTCTGTGTGGGTGGTTTCGGAACAACAGGGTATTTCGGATCACAATCCGGTAGTGGCCGACCTAACTTTGATATAATAAATAAAAACAAAAACTGGAGAATGCAGGAGGAACCAAAATGAACATCCGTTACGTTTTGTGTCCCTTGCTCATCATGCTGATGCTAATGGCCGGTTTTGGTCTGATCTGTGCTGTTGCGCCGGCAGCCGAAGCTTTTTCCATTAATGTCGGTATCTCCAGTGCCAACCAGGATCCGGGTGAAGCTTTGCTCATGGCGGCGGCGAGCCTCTTTTTCGATATTGACAACAATCTGGCCATGCGCTACCGCAATGATATCGGTTCCAGCAGAGCGGCGATCAGCCTGTTTTACATTGCGGCTGAGGCCCAGGTGCTTCCCGATGAGCTTGTTCTGGAAAAGAAGACCGGCAAAGTCCGGGGTTGGGGGGCGCTAGCAAAGGGCAAGATACCGCCCGGCTTGACCTCCAAATGGAAGAAAGGTGACCTTTATTCCCTCGATGACGAGGACTTTGAGATATCGCTGAACATCAATTTCCTGGCTGCCTATTATGCCGTACCGGAAGACCAGGTTATCACCTGGCTGAGAAGCGGCCTGTCTCTGACCGATATCGCCCTGTGCCTGAACATCGCTGCCAGGGCTAACGCCAATCCAGTCTCCGTGGTCGCCGCCAGGCAGAAGGGGCAGAATTGGTCACAGCTCTGCAGCCAATATAAGGTGCCGTATGAACAATTGACCCAGCCTGTGCCGCCGAAGAAGAAGCATGACAAAAAAGTGCCTTCCGGACCGGCCAAAAAGAGCAATAAATAGACACTGTAGTGGCAGATTTTCATAGCTTCACCTATTCCTATGCGCACCGTGACCACAATGGGTGGTCACATTTGCTTTTATATATGTATCGTTTATGTGGGGATTGGGATGACGTACTTAGGCAACTACAAAATACCTTAAGGACCAGGTAGGCATTTAATTAAGTCTACATTCAGTTGAATTCCACTACTTCGCCCACGCCGAACCATTGGTAGCGGCCGGCTAGCGCCTTTGCCAGTTGCTCTTCGGCTTCGCCGGTGCAGTGAGAGAGGCGGAACATCTCGATTTCGCTTTCGGTCAGATAGGCCAAGGTAGCGAAAAGTTGGTTTTTGGAAACCTTGGACAGGTGGCTGCCACCGATTATGGCCTTGATTTTATGGGCAGGGAAACGGCGCCGCACCGCTTCGATGATATTCACCATCCCGGCGTGAGCGCATCCCGTCAATATCGCCAGGCTATTATCCGGCCCGAGTTCCACCACCACCGAAATATCGTCCAATAAGGAGTCCTGTTCCGGCGGGCCGCCGGGATAACGTGCTGTCAAAAGCTGCCGATCCCCTGTTTCAAACAAAGATACCCGCTTGATGATGCCGGTCACCCAGACACCTTCGACCACCTGCCGCCAGCTTGAGGCATCGAAAAACCTGGCTCCCAGGGCTTCTGCATCTTCCCTGTGCCATGGAAGCCCTATACTCCGCCGCACTCCGCGCTGGAGCGTGAACTTTTCGTCGAAAATGTCCGGATGGGCATATACAGGTATCAGTTTGGCTTCCCTGGCCTCCAGAACAGGAAGCAAGCCGCCGGTGTGGTCATAATGGCCATGGCTTAATATGATGGCATCTAGCTGCGACAGGTTGATGCCCATTAGTGAGGCGTTATCGACAACCTGCTTACTTTGTCCGGTGTCCAGCAAAACCTGCCGGCCGGAGAGTTCCACATGAAGGCTCAGCCCGTGCTCGGCCCCCAACCCGGGTTTGGCGTCCGGTGGCAGACGGTTGTCGACAACACAGGTGATGCGGGCAATCACTTGCTTCACTCCTTCCTCCCTGCCGTGCTTTTTCGGTGATCCGGTACATTTTCCTTTTGCTTTATAAAAACAGAAGCTCCAAACAGAACTTGCCTGCAGGATGTGAATCAGGTAATGCGAATGTTATGCATAAACCATGGGTCTGCGCTCCCGCTCGTCAACTCATTTATACTCTCAGACAAGAGGGACTGACATGAATAGAGTGATTTCTTATCTATTGCCTTTGGTCCGGCGTTTGTTCCTGCTCCTCTGTGTCGTCGGCATCTGCGGCCTGATGCTCTGGCCTGGCGGGACCGGTTACAACAGCGCCCTTGCCGCCGCTGCCGCTGCTACCCCGACCGGCTCCACTACCGCAGATGAGCCTAAAAAGATAGAGATCGTTTTCTTCTGGGGAGACGGCTGCCCGCATTGCGCCCAGGAGAAGCCTTTCCTCAATATGCTGGTAAATCGCTATCCCAACCGCATCACGCTCAAATCCTTCGAGTTGTGGTATCATCCGGAAAACCACACCATCTATAAAAACGTGACCAAGGCATATGGCCTGGATATCGATCTGGTGCCGGTCACTTTTATTGGTAATAAGTATTGGGTGGGTTTTAACGACCAGATCAGGCAGGAGATCACCGAAGCTGTGGCAGACTGCCTGGAAGGTGAGATAGTCTGCCCGAATCCCAGCGATATCGCGGCAGGAGTCATAGCCAAAGTCGGGGCGGGTGGTATGGGCGGTGCCGATTCACCGCTCACCAAAGAAGCTCCCACATTAGGCAGCATCGACTTATCCAACAAGCCGTTGATCCTCTCGACGGCGCTCATCGCCTTTGTCGACGGGCTGAATCCCTGTTCCCTCTGGGTGCTCTCCATGCTTTTGGCCATCGTGGTTCATTCCGGATCCCGGCGGCGGACCCTTTTGGTCGGGCTGGTATTCCTGGTGACATCCGCCCTGGTTTACGGCTTATTCATGACCGGTTTATTCAGCGTTCTCTCCTATGTGGCCTACCTGCGCTGGATCCAGATCGTAGTGGCTCTTTTAGCCTTGGTTTTCGGCCTGATCAATATCAAAGATTACTTCTGGTTTCGCACCGGACCAAGTCTGACCATTTCCGATCAGCAAAAGCCGACCATATACAGCCGCATGAGAGCCATTCTGCATGAGCCGCGGGCGCCGGCCATGGTCGGCGCTACTGCTGTTCTGGCGGCCGGCGTCTCTTTGGTCGAGTTGCCCTGCACGGCCGGCTTTCCGGTGCTCTGGACCAGCCTTATCGCCTCCCGCCAGCCCCCTTTGGCCGTATTCTACCTTTTGCTGGCGCTATATCTGCTCATATTCTTAATAGACGAGTTGGTTTTGTTTCTCGCCGCCGTCATCACCATGCGGGTAGCCAAAATGCAGGAAAAACACGGTCGCATCCTGAAGCTCGTGGGCGGCACCGTGATGCTGGCCCTCGCCGCCGCCATGATCATCAGGCCGGAGCTCCTGAACACCTTCCAGGGTGCCGCTCTTCTCTTCCTCCTGGCGGTGCTGGGCATTTTCTTGTTGGCCGGTATCCGGCATCTGACGCAGCGGCGCGTGCTCGCCGGCAGGTCATAAAACAGAGGCACACAGAGAGGTGAGCTAATAGTGCGTCCAGGCCCTATGCTGCTTATTGAGATAAAACCGTGGCTTTTGCTTTTACTCCTTCCCTTAGTTCTGACGGCTTCAACAGCCTCACCAACAATGGCAGCTGCTTCGAGCGCCGGTGATAGTATAAGTGACTACGACGTGGGCGACTGTCCCTGCGCTTCGGCACAAGCCCCGCCGGAAGGTTATTATGCTGTGGAAATGAATCCCCAACCGGATGAGGATAGTGGGCGCTTCCTCGCTCCGGAAAGCCTGGTGATCCTGGCGGAATCTCACCTGATCGATTTTCACACCCTGGAGCTTCTGACTGCCGGCGGGGGTGGATCCGATCAGCGCCGCTATACTATAAGCGAGCTGTTGGCCGACAGATACCTGATCGGGAAATTTTATCTCCATCACTCTCCGGCTCTGGAAGTGAAGGCGGAGACTTTCTCTTTTGCCATCGAGATTCCCGGCCGGGAGGAAATCCAGCCGTTATACACTTATTATGAGCCGCCCGTGGCCACAGGATTGAGCTCCGGCAGGAGCAGATACTACTGCATCTTTGAGCGAAACGCCGTCTTAGCCGGTGAACCGGCATGGATCCGGGTGCGGGTGATAAGTGGGGAACAAAGCGCTACCTTTGTCCTCCGCGGCCCGGCGCTCCCATAATGCGCAAATCGTGATGCTCAAAGCAGTCTCAGGAGTGTGCGGTGCACCAGCTCGAACAACAAACCGACCGTGAACCAGAGAGGGGCGTAATCCAGACGGATCAGGCCATCCACCTCCAGGCGGACGCCTGAATAATCCCAGGGGCATTGGCCTGTTGCGGTGCGAATCAACCAACCGCTGGTATATTCCACAGCAAAGATGGCGCTCATCCAGATCAAGCCCCGGATCGGCCAGGCCAGGTCGGAGATGCGCCAGTGCAGCGGTTCAAAGAGCAAACCCGCCAGGCCATATATGGGAAACATCCAAAGGTAAGTTTTTCCGGTGAGGTTGCTGTCGTGGCGCAACAGGCTTCCCAAACCGGTCCAGAATATCTCCAAACCCCAGCCGCATAGGCCGTAGAAAAGAAAACGCATCCACATCTCCATAGCAATATGTTGCCCCGCCCGCCGTCCGGCTAAAGCCGGCAGAAAGGAAAGCTGCTGCTTTTGCCGAATACATATCGGGTTATTTTTGGACATTCAGGCGAAGACTGGAGAACGGCAGCACATGAGCAATATGAAACTGGGTTTTATGGCATCACACAACGGCAGTACGGCCATGGCAATAGTCAAAGCTATAAGGGACGGCGAATTGCCGGCGGGCATCGCTTGTTTCATCAGCAACAATAAAGAGGCGCCGGCTCTCGGCGCCGCCGCCGCTCTTGGCATCCCTTGTTATCATCTGAGCAGCCGGACTCATCCCGATGCCGACGATCTCGATGCGGCCATCCGTGATACTCTCCTTCAGCATGGAGCGACTCATGTGGTGCTGAGCGGCTATATGAAAAAGCTAGGACCAAAGACCCTGGCCGCTTTTCACAACCGCATCCTGAACGTGCATCCCTCTCTCCTGCCTAAATATGGCGGCAAGGGTATGTACGGCCGGCGGGTACACGAAGCCGTGCTGGAGGCCGGCGAATCTGTGACCGGGGTTACTGTGCATTTGGCCGATGATGAGTATGACCATGGTAATATTGTGGCCCAATGCCAGGTTCCCGTCCTGGCCGGAGACACGCCGGAAACGCTGGCCGCCCGGGTACAGGCGGAAGAGCGGAAACTTTTCGTGTCCGTATTGCGGGACATAGCTACAGGGCGCCTTTCTCTGGACGGTTAACAACAGCTTATCACCTCTATCCTAGGATGGAGGACTTGAGTCCTAATTATTCCGGGATTGTCATGATTTTAGGCAGGGTTTCCCGATCAAAGCGCATAAATATTTTCGACCGATATAATTCCATTCACTGGATTTTTCAGCTGTTTTTGGCGCGTATGGCCTATAGTATTTAGTAATTGTAATGAGGAGTTTCATATTGCGTCAATATCGTTATTTCTATACCTTATATGTCATAATTGCCACCGCCATCGCAGCATGGGCGCTTGCCTCCATGCACATATCCGATTGGTGGACGCTTCTGCCTTTTATGATAGCCATTCTTCTCTTGTTGCACTGGCGGGTGCAGATCTGCAGCTCCATCGTCCAGCCGGGCAGTATGCCCCTGGTTTATCTCGCTTTGCTCTGTTTGCCGGTGCACATGGCGGTGATCATCGACGGGCTGAACGCCATGTTCGCCTCCTTTGTGGTGCACCGCAAAGCTTCCTGCACCGTTTTCAATGTCGCCAATGCCGTTGTGCCAATGTTTGTCGTTGGTATGCTCTGGCAAAGCATTTCTCTTCCGGCTGAATCGTCCATCTGGCTGACCACTGCTTTGGCCTTCGTGATTGTATGTATGAGGTACGCTCTCAATCTCATTGGCTTGGCATATTGGACATCCATTCATTCCGATGCTAAGTTCAAACAACTGTTCAAAGAATTAACCGGAGCGGGCGGCACGGCGGGCATCGGCATCCGGTTTTTTGCCATAACAGGTATGTTTGTTTATCACCAGGAGCCCCTGGCCGCCATCGTCATCATGTGCATCATCGTCGTCTCCATGCTCCGTTCCTTCCAGTTTTATGTGCAAAGGGACATCATCAGCCGGACGGCCCATACCGACGAGTTGACGGAGGTCGGCAATCGCCATGCTTGGCAGGCGACGCTGGCTCGCCTGGCCAAGAAGCCGGAGGGACCCTATATCGTTGCCTTGTTCGATCTGGACGGTATGAAAGAAGTGAACGATACCTCCGGGCACTATGTGGGCGACGAGGTGCTGAAATCTTTCACCCGGCATCTCTCTGAGATGATCGGCAGGCGTAACATATATCGCTTCGGCGGGGATGAATTCGTGGCTTTGTTCACCAGGAAAAACCGTGAGCAGATGGAGCAGTTGCACAACATTTTAACCGTCGGTTTGTCCTGTTTCCGGAATGAATGGCTCCAGCAGAATATAAATATCTCCGCCAGTTTCGGCTTGGCCTATTTAGAGGACATTGAAGATATCCAGGCCGCTCTGCGCCAGGCCGATCTGGCCATGTACGAAAACAAGAAGGGCTCTAATCTTTCGCCCATTCATTCTCTGCCCTGATCAATTCCTGCTCCACGGTAGCCGTCATGAGCCCGACCGGCGCCTCGAGGCCGGTCCAGATTTTTATGGCCAAAGCTCCCTGATAAACCAGCATGTGATAGCCGGCCAAAGTGGCACAACCCCGCTGCTCGGCAGCGGCAAGGAGGGCGGTGCGCCGCGGGGTATAGACAATGTCGCAGACCAAAAGGTGCGGGGAGAAAAGGTCCGAAGGGATGAGCGACGGCTCGCGGTGATGCGGATACATCCCGGCCGAGCTGGTGTTCACCACGGCATCGACTTCCTGCAAGGCGCACCGGAACTCCGCCGCTGCACTGTCCAGCGGCAGGGAGCGGAATATATTGGTCCAGTTCACGCTGTTCAAAGTTTGGCAGAGCGCTGCGGCTTTATCGTAAGTGCGGTTGGCGATATAGACGGCCGCTGCTCCGGAAAGCATCAGCTGGGTGGCTATTGGCCTGGTGGAGCCGCCGGCTCCCAGGAGGAGAAAACGCTTGCCGGCCGGGTCGAATCCGGCCTGCTCCTTGAGGGACAACAGGAAGCCCGGCCCGTCGGTGTTGTGTCCGATCAAGCGCTCACCGACGACCTGAATGGTGTTCACCGCCCCAAACAGGCGGGCTTCAGGGGTAATTTCGTCCAGATATTGGATAACTGCGTTTTTATGAGGCAGGGTGATGTTGACGCCGGCCAGGTTCAAAGCCCGCACCGCTTCGACGGCTGCGCCCAGGCGTTCCGGCAGAACATGCCAGGGCACGTAAATATAGGGCAGTTTCATGGCGGCAAAGGCCCGGTTTTGCATCTGTGGGGAGAGGGTGTGGCTCACCGGATGGCCGAAGAGGCCGACCACCCGCGTGCGCCCGGTTACTGGCTGGATCGGTATATCCCGCAGCAATTCCTGCATCATCCTTCACCTTCCTGGTCGCCGGCTCAGCAAAGGGGCGGTGCCTGGCGCTTTAGATAAGGCAAGAGTTGAGGCGAGGGTCCCTTACCACCGTCGGCTGCGGCCGCGGCAAGCTGTCTCCCCGGTGCTCCGGAGAAGACATGCGGCAGCATCTCTTCCAGGGTGGCCACGGGAACCACCTCGATATCGGGGACGGCCGGCGGCAGTTCGGCCGCATTGTCCTCCGGGATAAGCACCTGCACGATCCCGGCCTGACGGGCGCCGTATATTTTCTCATATACCCCGCCCACCGGCTTTATCTTGCCGTGAATGGACACCTCTCCGGTGACGGCAATATCCTGGCGCACCGGCCATTCCATAATGGAGCTGATGATGGCCAAAGCCACCGCTGCTCCGGCCGACGGCCCGTCGATGCGGCCGCCGCCGACCACGTTGATGTGGATATCCCAATCGGCCAGATTCTCCCCGGTGATGCGCCGCACCACGGAGGAAGCATTGAACACGGAATCGCTAGCCATCTTCCCGGCAGTCTGGTTGAAGCGCAAGAGGCCTTTTCCGGCCTCGGCGGCCGGAAAAGCCACGGCCTCGATCTCAATTACCGAGCCCAGATAGCCGCTCACCGCCAAACCGAAGATGCGCCCCACAGCCGGTTTCGGGGAAGCTTTTACATGCACATAAGGGGTAAGCCTGCTGATTCTGACTACCTCTTTTATATCCTGTAGCTCGATCACCAGGTCGCCTGGCGCCGGAGCCGCCTCACCGGCGGTTTGGGTGACCGCTCCGGCCTCCGTCTCTCTGGCGGCGGCGTGGGGTGTCATTTGACCGCCGGCTACCGAAAGGCGACGGTAGAGCGCCACGCTATAGGCATCGGCGAGAAGGCTCGTGGCTTTCCGGCCCTCCACCGTATATTCGCTGATCATCTCGGCCACCCCCGGGGCCAAGGAGACGTGGAGCCGCTTGGCCGCCCCGTTGACGATGTCCATCACCTGGCGACGGTTGAGCGGGTCGAAAAACACTTCGGCGCAGCGGGAACGGAAGGCCGGGTTGATCTCCGACGGGTCACGGGTGGTGGCGCCGATGAGGATGAAGTCGGCCGGCGCCCCCTCCTCGAAGAGTTTCTTTATATACTTGGGCACCCTGGTATCGTGCGGATCGTAATAGGAGGAATCGAAGCGCACTCTTTTGTCTTCCAGCACTTTCAGCAATTTATTGTGCAGCATGGGATCGAGTTCGCCGATTTCATCGATAAAGAGCACCCCGCCGTGAGCCTCCGTGACCAGACCCGGTTTAGGCTCGGGCACGGCCGAATCGGCCAGATCCCGCCGGGCACCCTGGTAGATGGGATCATGCACCGATCCCAACAGCGGGTTGGTCACTTCCCTGGGGTCCCAGCGCAAAGTGGCTCCGTTCACTTCCACAAAGGGGGCATCCTTGTCGAAGGGGGTATAGGGCAGCTCCTTGGCATATTCCAAAGCCAGGCGCGCTACCGTGGTCTTCCCTACCCCGGGAGGACCGTAGAGCAAAACATGCTGGGGGAAAGGAGAAGCGATCTTGGCAAACAAGGCTTTGATAGCCCTGTCCTGACCGACCACCTCGTCGACGCTCTTCGGCCGCAACGCTTCGATCACCGAGCGGGAGAGATGCTTTTTCTCCAGCTTTTCCAGTTCGGCGAATTTGCGGAGGGTCTGGGCATTATCCGGCCCGGCTTCCTCCTTCAGGATCTGGATCTTCAGCTCTTTGACATACTCCTCATGCCGCTCCTGCATCTTCTGAGCGATCTTCTTCTCGATGCTCTCTTCCACATTGCGCCGGGCGATATATTCAGCCAGCGTCTCCTCGATCTCTTCCAGCACCCGAGGTATCTCGTCGGCTGTAAAATTGCATTCCAAGGTGGGGTCTTCGCAGACTATCCTCTGCAAGGCCAATACCCGGTCGGAAAGCTGCCGCGACCTCATCAGCGCCAGGGCGTCCAGCTTGCCGGCTTTCAGCACCAGCTTATCTGCGCCATAGATGCGGCCGACCAATTCATATAAGGCATCGACCTGCCTTTTTATCTTATCTTCATTCTTCAGCAGCCTGCCGCTTTTCTTCCCCTGCCATTTGCTCAACAAAGATTTCATTTTTCACCCTCGACCTTTAACTTGATTTCCGCCGTCACATCAGGGGCGAGACGCACGGGGACGGCATACTCACCAAGGTTTTTGATGGGTTCTTCCAGTTTGATGCGCCGCTTATCCAGCGCGATACCCGAAGCTTTCTGCACAGCCTCCACGATTGTTTCCGCCGTGACGGAACCGAAAAGGCGGCCGCCTTCCCCCACTTTCATAGCCACGGAGACCTGCAGCCCGGAGAGCTGCTGGGCGAGCTTCCTGGCCTCCTCGGCTTCCCGTTCGGCTTTTTTCGCCTGTACAGCCTGCTCGTTCTGCCAGGCTTTCATATTGGCCTCATTAGCCGGCATGGCCAGGCCTCTGGGAATGAGAAAGTTGCGCCCATAACCATCGGCCACATTAACTACCTGACCCTTCTTGCCGAGCTTCTTGACATCTTCTCTTAAAATAACTTTCATCCCGGATAACCTCCTGCTCAATCCTCTCGGTCGTTGCGGTCGTTTTGTCAGTCGTTGCGCTCTTCATTGTTTTCGCTTTTTTGCTCATGGCCGGCATCATCGTCGGCGTTCTGACCGGCACCTTGGGCGGCACCCTGGGCGGCACCCTGGGCGGCAGCGTCGCTTTCACCGTCGCCGGCGTCACCGTCGCCGATATCACCACCGTCGTCTGCCGGCGCCGTCTCCCCTGCTTCCAGCCCTTTCCCTGCTTCCCCTGCCTCCTCCGTCTTCTCCGCTTCCTCCTGAACCGCGGGCAGCCGGCCCTTCCCCAGGCGGCGGAAATCAAACCAGGTATCCAGCAAGCCGACCAATATGAAAAGCTGGAGCACCCAGGGCAGAAGAAACACAAAGATACCGGCCAAAACCGCTTTAACCGCCGGGGCGACTCGCCATCTCAACAGAAAATAAAACGCTACGGATAGTCCCTGCAGCAAAAAGAGAAGCCCGGTGATGATCTGCAGGTTGACGGCAAGCGACAACATCCAGCCCGGAGACGAAGCCGCCTCCAGGAGCGGAATGCCGATGCCGGCAATGTATATCCACGCCAAATACCAGGGGAAGCGCCATTGTAAAAACGGCGGGAACCAGGCCCTTTTCTCTATGGTCACCCCCAGCCTGCCGAGCCAACGCCCTATCACCCAATAATTGGCCAGGGTGATGCCGGCAGCCGATACGGCGGAAACCGAGGGCAGCATCAACCACATTTGCTGCTTCAGCCGGGCAATCTTTTCGCTGGTGAGGTTGTTCATGTTTATCCCACTGAAATGCAGGGCCCGCTCCAGGCTTTCTTCCCAAAAATCCACGGCCACATCCATGAGGTCGATGTCATATAGATGCCGGAAAACAGCATAAGGCACGAGCAGGGAAGCCATGACCAGTACCCAGCCGACGCCGGTCAGCTGGGGGAAAGAAAGCCCGTCCCGCAAACCTTCACCTAAAGCTACTCCCAAGCCCAGCACCAGCAAAATGACCATCATGGTGATGGGCGACTGGGTGATCAAGCCCAAAGCCACGCTGGTGACTATCGCGGTGGTCGTCCCTGCCCTGATGCCGTGGCGGGCTACCAGCACACCCATCGGCACCGGCGTAAGGTACATGATATATGGCGAAACCACGCCGAGCAGAGACCCTGCCCCCACAAGAAAAGCAAGCGCCAGGCGCAGGCTGGTCGATTCCGATTGATCCGACGGCGGCATTGCGATAATTCACACCCTCAAGTGGACGTGCTTTGTAGTTCCTCAGGAAATGTGGGGAGTCCTCCCCGCAAGGGTAAACAATTAATGGACACAATCCCAAAGAAACGGTGAACGGGCCGCCCCAGGCGACCCGTCCAGTTCGGTGACGAAAAATACCAGCTTATGCACCGGTTATTAATCGGCCGTGTAGGGCAACAGAGCAATCTGTCTGGCTCTTTTTACGGCTTTGGTCAGCTGGCGCTGATGGCCGGCGCAATTGCCGGAAATCCGCCTGGGCAATAGTTTGCCGCGCTCGGTCAGATAGCGGCGCAGGCGGCCCACTTCTTTGAAATCGATGGATTCTATTTTATCAACGCAGAAGGAACAAACTTTCCTGCGCTTTCTCCCACGCTCTCTGGGCAAAGCACATCCTCCTATAGCTCAAATTCGCTCACTTAAAACGGCACGTCGTCCTGGGTTTCTTCAATATCTTCTTCTTCCTGTTCGGCCGGCGGACTGTATGGTTGATTGTACGGCTGACCAAACGGTGTATTATACGGTTGATTTTGCGATTGATTTTGCTGCTGGTTCAGCGGCTGACCGGCTGGCTGGCCCGGCTGTTGCCCAGGCTGCTGGCCGGGTTGTTGGTCAAGCTGTTGGCTGGGTTGCTGACCAGACTGCTGACCAGGTGGCTGACCAAATGACTGATCCTGCGGCAGGCTATGCGACTGGGCCGGCAGCTGGCCAAATGGTTGACCGAACGGCTGGCTTTGCGGCTGACCGGACGACTGGCCATGTGTTTGGCCCATCGGTTGGCCCTGCGGTTGACCCTGCGGCTGTCCTTGCGGCTGGCTGGACGGCGAAGAATAGGACGGCGTATGCGGCGAGCTATACGGCGACTGATTGTGAGACGGCTGATTATAAGACGGCTGGCTGTAAGCCGGTTGACTATAACTCGGCTGGCCATAGCTCGGCTGGCCATAAGACGGCTGGTTAAACCCCGACTGATTATATGCGGGGGGACTGTAACTCGGCGCAGCATATGACGGCGGCATGGCCGGCTCCTCAGGCCGGAAGGCCTGCCCCTCAGCTGGAGCGGATGGCTCACGGCGGTCCAGAAAACGAATGTCTTCGGCTAACACTTCCGGCGCTATCCGCTTGCCTTGGTCCGTTTCATAGGTCCTTATCTGCAACCGCCCGTCGACAGCTATCAGACGTCCTTTTTTCAAATTATTGCCTACCACGTCGGCAAGTTTCCGCCAGCAGACAACGTCGATGAAATCGGTCTCCCGCTCGCCCTTCTGACCGGAATAGGGCCGATCGACCGCAATGCGCATATTGGCTACCTTCACATCATTTGATGTGTACCTTATCTGCGGATCCGCAACCAAACGACCGATGAGTATGATGCGATTCAACACCTTGGCTCACTCCTTGTCTTGGTCGCCTGGGGTTTCGTCCTGCTTCTCCTCGTCGTTCGGCACTTGGTCAGCTTTGTCGTCGTCTGCTGCGCTGCTTGGCATCTTGTCTTCATCCAACCTGACAAGCAAATGCCGGACTACCGTGTCGGTGATCTTCAATACCCGCTCCACTTCAGCCCCTGCGGTGCTGGGAGCTTTGAAGTACATCACCACATAGTAGCCCTCAGTGAGTCCTTTGATCTCATATGCCAATCTGCGCCGACCCCATTTATCGGCCTTCTCCACCTCTCCGCCGTTGTCGGTGATGATGGTTTTCACCCGCTCAATCTGAGCGTCGTAGGCCTCTTCGCCTTCTAGGCCGGGGTTGAAGATGATGACTAGTTCATACGGACGCACTGCCGGCTCACCTCCTCCCTCTGGACATGACGGCCCCAGGCGTTACCTGGAGCAGGGACAGGCCAAATTATAACACTCCCAAGGGGAATAATCAACCATTTATATCGGTAACATCGGCTGTCGGCGGCGGCGGCGGTGTCCCGGTAAGCAAATCAAGAGCCCGCCACCAGTCGACGAGCGGCACTTTCTTTATGCACCGCTCCCAGATATATCCCGGTCACCACGGCGGCGAGTCCCGCCCAGCGGGCTGGGGTGATAGCCTCGGCAAAAAGCCAGTTGGCCGTCACCAGAGAAGCCAAAGGCATCAGGTTCAGAAACATGCTGGTGCGGGCGGCGCCGACCTCCTGGATGGAACGGTTCCACAATACATTGCTGTAGGCCGTGCCCAAAGCGGCGGAGGCCACCAGCAAAGCCCAGTATGTCCACTCCTCCGGCCAGGCGGGCCGGCCGGAAACAGCCAGCTCCAGGCCGGCAAAAGGCCACAGCATCAGCGCCCCGAATATCTGCGTCAGGGCGGTAAAATGGATGGCGGAGATCAAACCGGCCGCCCGGCGCACAAAGAGATTGCCGATGACGAAAGTGAGCATCGCCCCGAAGATGATCAGCTCGCTCAAACCCACGCCCAAGCCGCCGAACTGCCAGTCATATTCGCTCCCCACCATCAGCGTCACCCCTGTGAAACCAATCACCACCCCCACCAGGCGCCGCCAGGTCAGCCGCTCACCCAGGAATATATGAGCCAGCACCGCCATGGCCAGAGGATTGAGGCTGAGAATGAGCGAGTTAAGGCCAGCCTGACCGGATTCCATGCCGTAACCCATGCAGATCTGGTGCAGGAGGACGGAGAAAAAAGCCGCCCAAAAGGCCGGGCGCAGCACCTCCGGCGCCTGCCACACCTTTCTCCAGACTGCTCGGGGCACCAGGACGGCCAGAAAAAGCGAGGCCAAGGAGACCCGGAGCGTTTGCAGGACCAATGGAGGTACGGCCAGCACCAGGTATTTGATCAGCACCGAATTTATGCCCCAGACTATCACAACCGACAACAGGATAACCGTCCGGGCGATGGTGAGCGGCTGCACAGGAGATCCTCTCTTCAATGACACATTTTTCCTCTCAGTTTATCACAATTAGCTCCGGCAATCATGGGCGTCATGCACGGCGGGCGAAGCGGGGGCGACCGGTGCAGCGATTGCCGATGAACTGTATAAATAGCCAATCCTGGTGAAAGCCTACCTGATGTGACGGCAGCAAGGAGGTGACAAATATGCGCCAGCAAAACCAAGCTCAAGGAGCAGGCCAGTATCAGCAGCAGGGCCAGTACCAGCAGATGAAAAAGCAGTTGGGACAATCCAGTATGAATTTCATGCAAGAGATCGGCCAACTGGCTCAGCAGATACAACAGCAATCCGGAGGCAACCAGGAAGTACAGCAGGCCGCTTACAAAATTCAGCAGCTTGCCCAGCAAGTACTCCAGAATCAGCAGGTGCAGCAATAAGTTAACCTCACTGATGCTTGTCGGAACCGGGCCGGCGCTCTTTGCCGGCCTGTTTATTTTTTGTATACTCAGAAGGGTTGAAGTCACTCTTCAGGAATTATACCTGCATGCTTCCAGACATGAGAAGAATCGCCGCCTTCTATATACCACTTGGCTTCACCTCAATGCTCATGGCCTTCACCCACTGGATCATCAATGCCGGGTTGGCCAGGACCAGCTCTCCTGAATTGGCTTTAGCCGGTTGGGCGGTAGGCGTCTCCACCAGCGGCTTGTTTGAGGCGCCAGTAGTGATGTTGCGCTCGGCGAGCCTGGCTTTGGTGCAGGACAGGTCCAGCCAAAAGCGGGTGTTCAGAGCAGGCTTGGCCATCATCGCCGTGGCGGCCGGTATCCCTGCCTTGCTCAGCCTGACCCCGGCTTTGGGATATATATACCAGAATCTGCTCGGGGTAAAGAGCACCGTCGCCTTACCGGCCGTACAATGCGTCCGCCTGCTTTCTGTGATGATCATCGCCTCCGGCATCCGCTGCCTATATCAAGGTGTGGTGATCAGAGAGCAGCTCACCGGCTACATCACTTTGGGCATGGTGCTCAGGTTGATCGTGATGAGCGCCACTGCCGCCGGTCTGGTTTACCTGCGGCCTGAGCTGGGCGTGATCATCGGCGCCACCACCTTTACTGCCGGCATGACCACGGAAGCCATAGTGGCGGTATGGGGCGGTCGGACGGCAGCCAGTCAGCGGGACAGCCGGCTGGAGGTTCCGGTTCCGGCCCAGACCGGAGCCCAGGACGAGTCGCAAACCACAACCCAAGACTCGGCTCAGGCCACGGCCCAGGTGGCCCTTTCCGACAGCATCAACCTCTGGGCTTTCCTCCTGCCTCTTCTCTCCACCGGCATGGCGGCCACCAGCAGCGATGCTTTGCTCAACTCCGGACTGGCGCGGCAGGGCATACCGGCCAATGTCTTGCCTGGTTATTCTCTGAGCTTCAGCCTTTCCTGGGTGATCGGCGCCTTTCTTTATGGCCTGCACCATGTGGTCCTGGTCTTTGCGCCCAAACCTAAAAATGGCATAAATGATGAGGAAAAAAACTCCGGCAGCACAGCCGGAGATGAGGTGATCAAGCGTTTTGCCGTCACGGTGGCCGCAGCCTGCGCCGGTGTTGTCGCCTTAATCGGTTTCACTCCCGCCGCGCCCTGGCTTTTCACCAAACTGATGGGGGTGCCGCCGCATATCCTGCCGCAAGCCGTCTTTTCCCTGCGCTGCCTGACCCTCTTCCCATTTCTTCTGGCCTGGCAGGAACTCGGCATGGGTCGGCTGGTGCACATCCGGCGCACCAAAGCCCTCCTCGCCGGCAAGATCATCAATATGAGCCTCGTGACCTTTTTGGTATGGGGACCCCTGCGCTACCTCCTGCTTTCCCTGGGGTCGGCGGGCGGGGCGACGGCCTTAATGACCGGTTATTTCGGAGAAGCTTTTTATCTCTGCATAGCCGGACGGCGCCGCGCCCCCGACAAATCCGGCCGGCCCGACAAGCTCAGTCGGAAGCAGCCACGTTGCCTTTCTTCTTAGCAAAGTATTCAGGCAAAAAACGCATGGCGGCCATCATCATCTCTTCCTCCGAGAGGCTGGTGGTGCGCCCGTCTTTATATTGATCCTGCACCCATTGCGCCATCACGGCCACGCCGGGATGCTTCTTGTCGATGCGGGCCTCTCCCCGCAAGTTCAGCACCCGGTTCAGCCAGAAGGCCACTCCCGCTGCCCCGGCCTTATCCGTGACATTGACGCCCAGGGGCCGGTTGAGCAGCTTCGCCGTGTCGAAAATGTTATAGATCTCCTCATTCTTAATGATGCCGTCGGCATGAATGCCTGCGGAGGTGACATTGAATTGCTTGCCGACATAGGGCGTCATTGGCGGGATCTGGTATCCCAGTTCCTTCTCGAAATATTCGGCGATCTCCGTGATCACCGTAGTATCTATCGAGTTGTCGCCCGTCAGGCTGATATACTCAATCACCAGCGCCTCAATGGGCGTGTTGCCGGTGCGCTCACCGAAGCCGAGCAAGGTGCCGTTGATGGCGGCGCAGCCATAGAGCCAGGCGGTGGAGGCATTGATCAACCCTTTGTGAAAATCATTATGACCATGCCACTCCAACAGCTCGCCGGGAACGCCGGCCTCATTGATCAGGGCATATATCAGGCGGGGCACGCTGCGCGGCAGAGTGGCGCCGGGATAGGTGACCCCGTATCCCATGGTATCGCACAGCCTGATTTTTATCGGTATACCGCTCTCATCCATCAGGGAGACCAAAGCTTGAGCGAAAGGCACCACGAAGCCGTATATGTCCGCCCTGGTCACATCCTCCATATGGCAGCGGGGCCGGATGCCGTGCTCAAGAGCGGCCGACACCACATCCAGATATTGCATCATCGCTTTTTGCCGGTCCAGGCCAAGCTTAAGGTAAATGTGGTAATCCGAACAGGAGGTGAGAATGCCCGTCTCCGGGATTTCCATATCCTTCACCAGCTGGAAGTCCTTGCGGGAAGCCCTGATCCAGGCGGTGATCTCCGGATAACGATAACCCAATTCCCGGCAGCGGCGCACAGCTTCCCGGTCTTTTTCGCTGTAGAGGAAGAATTCCGATTGACGGATCAAGCCGTTCGGGCCGCTCAGGCGATGGAGAAAGGTAAATAAATCCACTATCTGCTCGACTTTATAGGGGGTACGCGCTTGTTGCCCGTCGCGGAAAGTAGTATCGGTAATGACCGGTTGTGGGGCGGGGTTCACCGGCACTTGAACGCCGTCGAAGGTGATGCGCGGCGGAACCTCATATGGAAATTGGTCGCGCATCAGATCAGGATCCGTGCGATTGACCAGTGTATAATTTTTCCCGGCATTTTTCTGCAACCAACTGTTTCCGTGCACAGGCCACGTCTCCTTTTTCACTGTGCTTAGATATGTTATCATCCTAACACAGACTCATTCAAAAAGGGAAATTCAATTATTGTTGCGTATTAATCACGTTAAGTTATCAATCGTCCGCCGGGACACAACTTGTCCCATAATCTTGGCTGAAGGTAAAGGAGGCATACGATGGATCTGAAGCTCTTGCGCACCTTTCAGGTTGCCGCCAGGCACCTGAATTTCCACAAAGCCGCCGAGATCCTCTTTTTATCTCAGCCAACAGTGAGCAAGCATATCCGTCAGCTGGAAGATGAGCTCGGCTGCGAGCTTTTTGAGCGCTGGGGCCGGGCCATCACCCTCACCCCGGCCGGGGAACGCTTCCTAAAGTGCGCGGCCCGGCTGTTGGCAACTTCCGATGAGATCATGCAGGAATTTGCCTCCTGGCAAGCCGGTTATGCTTCCCGGCTGACCATAGCCGCCTCACCGATGGTCGCCAGGTCGGTGCTGCCCTGGGTGCTGCAAACCTTCCATGAACGCCTGCCGCAGGTGGAAGTGGTGATCAGCGTGATCGTCTCCGAGGAGATTCCCCAGGCGCTCACCAGCGGCGAGGCTGAGGTGGGGCTCTCCCGTATCGAACCGCATGACCCGCGGCTCACCGCCGAGCTATTATACAAAGACCCGGTGGTTTTCGTCGCCGCCGGCAAAATGTCGGATAAAAACCCGCTGGTCAAGGCCACGACGCCGAAAAGCGGTACCCGAAAGGTCAACACCTGGCTCTCGGCACTGGCCACCTATCCCCTGATCACGCACAATCACCCCGGCTATTGGGACGATCTCCTGGTGGCGGTGCGCAAACTGGAGCCGCGGGTGCGCACCATGGTAGTGACCCAGGTAGATATTACCAAACGCCTGATAGAAGAGGAACTGGGTGTCTCGTTTCTCCCCTTGTCCTCGGTACAGACCGAGATACAACAAGGCATACTGCAGGAACTGGAGGTCGAGGAGATAGAATTGCCCATCACCAGTTCCTGGCTCCTTTTGCGCACCGATCACCCCCTCTCGGCCGGGGCGAAGGCCTTCGTAAACCTGGCCGGCGAGATAAAAACCACCCTTTCCGACATGTATTTCAACCCGGCGCTCAAGCAGAAAGGACCCCCGAAGAAGCATAGCTAAACCCAACGTCCGGTCATAATATAGGTCGGCTGCTTATTCAGGTTGCCTGTTGACCGGCTTAGGTCGCAACAGGCTGTTCCGGAAGCGGGAGGTCTTTGCTCGTGCGCAGGGGAAACCGCAAAAAGAGAGGCAGCAGCTTGTGGACTGCCGCCGCAGAACGCCGGTTGGTGGAAATGGCCAGAGCCGAATATACCATGGAGGAAATGGCCCGTGAGCTCAGCTTGCCCATGGACGAGATCGACCGGCGTTTGACGGAGCTTTCCTTAAATGAGGCCGTAGATGAGGATTACGGTCTGTACGGCCGGTATCGCTAACTTTGCTCCGGCTCGACATAAGCGGGACCACGAGCGATGAATTTTTTCAGTCCCCGCTCCACTTTGGGGCGCGGCAGCATCACTACCCGGCCGCATTTGAGGCATTTCAGGCGGAAATCCATACCAACCCGCAGCACTTCCCACTCATAACCTCCACAGGGGTGCGGCTTGCGCAGGTATATCTGATCTCCCAGATAAAACTTAACCGGCACCTTTAAGCCTCCTCCACATGCCTCAAATGTTGCCGCAGAAGTTGTTACCGCAGATGCTATTGCCCTACATTATACCAGATTGGCGGCAGGTACCTACTCTTTTATGTCGAAGTTAATGCTTTATACGCAAGGTACGACGACGGGGGTTATGCAGGTACGGCCTTGCAGGTTCGCCAGAGAGGTGGAGTCCTTTGTTTAACATATCCAGCAAATCGATTGGCTTGATCACCTTGTGCGCTTTTATCGCCCTGGCCGGGGTGAACCTGTCGCCGGCTCAGGCAGCTCAGGCAGCAAGCAGTGCCGACATCGTCGCCATGATCAACGATCGCCCCATCACCAGGCAAGAGTTTTACGATGCTTTGGAGCGGGAAGCCGGCGAAGTCGTGCTCAACCAGTTGATCGCTGAAGCCTTGATCATGGAAGAAGGCGAAGCCAAAAAGATCAGACCGTCCAAGGCGGAGATCGACGCACAATATGCCGCCATCCGTGCCGAATATGGCAGCGACGAAGAATTCGACCTTACCTTGATGGCCAACCGTCTCACCCCCGAGCGCCTGCGCTATGAAATTGAGCTGACCCTGATCCTCAACACTCTGGCTTTCGAAGGGGTCGTGGTCACCGACCAGGAGATGCTGGACTTTTTCTATGCCCATGCCGAGGAGTTGAGCGATCCGGCCCAGGCCCGCGTCAGCCATATCGTGGTCGCCACCAAGGAAGAGGCAGAAGTGCTTTACAGCCGGCTGCAGAAGGGCGAGGATTTCGCTTCCCTGGCCAAGTCTTATTCGCTTGACCGGGATACGGCCAGGCTGGGCGGCGATGTCGGTTATATTGCGCAAAATGAGCCTCTGATCGAAGGATTCCGGGAAGTCATCGACAGTCTGGGGCTCGGCGAATTCAGCCGTCCGGTGAAGTCGGAGGACGGTTATCATATCCTGATGGTGACGGAACGGATTCTCGCCAAGCCGGCTACCTTCAGCTCTCGCCGCGACTATATCAGGCAGGTGCTGATGGAGCAAAAGGCCAAATCTTTTGACGAAGTGATCAACACGCTTTATAACAAATATGATGTAAAGGTGCATTGGGATAGCTATAAGCATTTGGGGAATACAGACTGATGCGCATAAATCCGGCTTTGCTCAGCGTGCTTATCCTGAACCTGGCGGCCATCGTGGCCGCTCCGGGCAGCCTGGGAGGTTATGACTCGTGGCTGTCGGTGATCGGTGCCGCCGGGTCGCTTTTAACTTTGCTTTATATCGTCCTGGCGCTCAGGCGCAGTTATAAGGACGGTATCCCTGGTCCGATTTCCTGGATTTGGCTGGCAGTGGCCGTCGTCTTCGAGGCCGCTGCCTTATCTTACCAGCTTTACCTGGACATACAATGGGTGATGCCGTTTTATCCCACCGCCGGTGATATCCTGTGGATATTGTCCTACATTCCCCTGGGCGTAGTTTTCCTCCTCGCCATCCGCCGCTTTCCCGCCGCCACAGGCAGCATCCGTATCAGCCAAAATAGTCGCCTGCAGCTTAGCCTCATCTGGACGGCGGCTATAGCCGCGCTGCTCCTTATGGTCATGTGGATCCTGAATATGCTCTCCCTCACCCCCTTCGGCGAGCGGCTGATGCTTACCGCCACCTTCCTCCTGAATCTCTTTCTTTTGCTCTCCGTCATATTTGCCGTCAAGGCAGCCGGCCGGCGGCTATCCCTGCACACCCCATTTCTCTGGGTGGTCGTGGGAGCTTTATTGCTAAGCATCGCCGATGCTTCCTTCCTTTTCACCTCCAATAGCAACCTGTTTAATCCCGCTCTCGATTTCCTTTGGCTCTTGGCTTTTTCCACCTGGATCTGGGGAGCCTCGCTTTTTGGGCGGCAAGAGCCTCTTGCATGAGCGGTCGGCGGACCGGTCAAGCTATCTCCAGAACCGGTTAATATTGTCCCGCATGGAATGATTGTTCTCGGATGGCCCCGTGTATGCCTCGGACTCGCCCTATGAATATGTCCTCAGCTTGTTTGGTGAACAGGCTGCCGGCTTTGCTGCTTTGGCCTGCTGCTTTACCGGCTTTATTATGTGCTCTGCTGCTTGCTGCTTTCTTTCCGGCAGAAGCGGCCTGGGCCTCGGCTTTAGCCGCCGCCAGCCAGCAGCACCGGCTTTATATTTTTCTTGTCGATGGTCTCGCTCCCCATGACCTAACCGCCAGTGCCGTGTGGCGGGAGTTGGCGGCCAAAGCCGGGATGGCTTTGCTGAACACCCGTACTGCCGGCAAAGGGCACCCGGCAGCCACCCATCTCACCATTGGCGCCGGTGCCAAAGCCGACGCTCCCCTGGAGAACATCGTCGCCGGCAACATCGGAGAGCCAATCGCCGGCAACTTCACCGAAGCCGCTCTCACCATCACGATAGCCGAACAGTACAAGGCCCTGACCGGTCTGTTCCCACCCCCGAAAGCCGCTCCCGACAGCATTCTCGTCCCAAGCATCGCGGCATTCCTGCGCAGCGAGGCCGGTAACGGTGTGACCCCCGGCCGCCTGGGGCAACTGCTGGAAGCTCACGATATTGACGTGGCGCTTTTCGGCAACTCGGACACCCATGAGACCCTCCGCCGGCACGGAGCTTTGCTCGTGATGAACAACAAAGGCTGGATTCCACACGGCCGCGTGGGCCGGGATACATTAAAGTACGATGCGAACTGGCCCTTCGCCCTGCGCACCGACTATAGCATTTTGGAAACCTTGCTCGCGCATTATGAGCCTGCCGGCCCGCAGGCGGTGATCGTGGTGGAGTTGGGCGACTTAGCGCGCCTTGACGCCCACAGGAGCAACATGAGCGAGCAAGCCTGGTTGGAACACCGGTATGCGGCCCTGGAAGAGATCGGCGCCTTTATACAGCGATTTCTCTCCGGTACCCCGGCACCCGGGTATTACCGGGCCAACAATATCTGCGTCATGATTGTCTCACCGACGCCTCGAGCCGATTTTCTCGAAGCCGGCTATTGGCTCGCCCCTCTCTTGTTTTTTCAGCCACATCTCGAGCCGGGCTTATTATATTCCGCTCATACCAAAACCCCCGGCCTGCTCACCAACCTGGAACTGGGGGATATCATCCTGGCATTAGCCGGCATGGGCGGTGCCGGCAGCGACAACGCAAACATAGCGAAAAACGGGAGTCCCTTGCATCTACAACCAATACCGCAGCCGGCAACCTCTCTCATCGCCAAATTTGAACGACTAACCGCCGTTCATGACCAGCGGGCGCCGCTTTTGAAGTCGTATATCCTCCTCAACATAGTCGTCTTTCCCGTCTCCCTGGCGGTATTTGGTCTTATACCCTGCTGGAAATGGCCTCATCGCCTCCGCAGACTTTGGTTTTTATTGTTGCCGGCTATAGCTGCCTTTCCTTTGGCTGTCCTTATTCAACCGCTCTTTCACCCGCAGTCGCTTTTTTCCGCCCTATCTTCAGCCTTTGTGCTCACTGTCGTCCTGGCTTCGGCAGCATGGTGGGCAGGCGGGCGCTCCGCCAAGGCTTTTTTGTATTTGTTTGCCGCCACCGCTGTGGCTTTGCTGGTCGATGTGTGGTTTGGTGCTCACCTGATGAGGCATTCTGTTCTGGGGTACGATCCTATTGCCGGCGCCCGCTACTATGGCATCGGCAATGAATATATGGGAGTACTGCTCTCGGCAGCCATCATGACCTGCGGTTTGTTGTTTGACAGCGCGCGCTCGTTCCCTCCCCCACCAGCTATCCGCATGACCGCTGCCGCACTTTTACTGGTTACCTTGGTTACGGTCGGCGCTCCCTGGTGGGGGGCCAACATTGGGGGATTGATAAGCGCTGTTATCGGATTTGCTGCCACATGGACTTATTTATCAGGTCGGCGGATGAACTGGATGCGCCTGGGCGGCATCTTGTTGTTATTGCTCATCGCCCTGAGCGCCACCATTGCTTTGGATCTCCTGCGTCCGGATCAAACCATCACCCATTTGGGAGCCTTAATCCGCCGGGTATGGACGGATGGAGCATCTCCCATATGGGAAATAGCCGCCCGAAAGCTGGCCATGAACTGGAAGCTCTTCAAATATACCATTTGGACCAATGTCCTGCTCATATCGCTCTTCGCCACTTCATTTCTGCTTTTCCGGCCACCCAATCAGCTGCGCCCGCTCTTTCACCACATTCCATATCAAACAGCAGCCGCCAAAGGGGCCCTGATTACCGTCCTCGTCGCTTTAGTCAGCAACGATTCCGGGGTGGTAGCTGCAGCCACGGCCATGATTCCTCTTACCACCCTGCTTCTTTACCATGCCGGCGCAGATTTTTCCGGCAAACAAGGTAGCTGAACAGGTGTACCGGCATAACCGTCAGCCAATACAGAGTGTCTAAATCCCAGTTTAAGGCACAGGCACTCAAGTATTTTAGAGAGGTTGAACAGACGGGTCAGCCAATCATCATCACCGATCATGATAAACCGGTACTGCGACTCGTTCCGTATACAGTAGACGGTGATCAAGCACTCCAGGCGCTGAGAGGATCGGTGCTGCGATACGATAGGCCTACAGATCCAGTCGGCGGCGATGATTGGGAGTCTCTCCATCAATGATCGTTTTGGATACACATGCTTGGGTATGGTGGATAAGCAACCCGGATCAACTCACAAATACGTGCTTACCCTCACGTCGAATTCATTTGGTAGCTGATGACTCAAATGAACTCGGTGGCTCAAATTAGCGAGCTGGCCCGCATGCTGTATATCTCCCAGAGCCATTTATTTGCCCTGTTCCATAATGATCTTTTATGTTCGCCCTATCAGTTATGGACAAAAATCAAAATCGAGCAAGCGTGCAGTAAAATATTGCAGGAGCGGATCCCAGTGAACGATTTAGCCGGCATGTATGGTTTTGCCACGCGGCGCTCATTTGAAAGCGCTTTTCGCAGGTGCACCGGGACGACAGTCAGCCAATATCGTGAGTGTGGGTTGTTTTCCTCTTAGTAAGAGCTTTCGAGGGAAGGCGGCTTATCAGCTCTGGGATACGAGCCTAATATTTTGAGGTGATCGCACACTTTTTCCAGGGCAGATAAGGCGCTTTTCACGATCTCATCGGTAATGTGGCCTTCCATGTCCACAAAGAAGAGGTAGTCCCCCAGGCTGCGTTTGGCCGGACGGGACTCAAGTTTAGTCAGGTTGATATGGCGTTCGGCGAAGACACCCAAAGCACGGTATAAATTCCCCGGCCGGTCGTTTTGAAAGCCGAAGACGATGGAAGTCTTGTCATAACCGCTGGGAGCGGCTGGGGTGCGACCCACCACCAAAAAGCGGGTGGCGTTGCCTGTGACATCCTGCATGTCGGAGACAGCTACCTCCAGCCCATAGATCCCGGCCGCCGACTGATTACCCAGCGCCGCCTCCCTCTTGTCGCCGCCACCGGCCACCAACCTGGCGGCTTCCGCCGTGCTGCCGACCGCTTTCTGCTCCGCCTGAGGCAGGAGTTGCCTCAGGTGGCGGCGGCATTGCGCCAGCGGTTGCGGATGGGAATAGACCACGGCAATCTTCTCCAGCTCCGCCTGCGGGTGAACCAGGAGACACACCCGGATCGGTATGACCACCTCGCCGATGATGGGCAAGGTGGTCTCATGGGCCAGATAATCGAGCGTGACAGCCACAGACCCCTCAATGGAGTTTTCCGCCGGAACCACACCGATATCGGCATTGCCACCCGCTACCTCTTCCAGCACCTCCACTATGGAACGGCACAAAAGCCACTCCGGAGAGATGAAGCCTTGCCGGGAAGCATAGCGCCTGGCCGCCTCTTCCGAATATGTGCCTTGTGGACCTAAATAGGCAATTCTGCTCCTCAAGAGAGCGGCCCCCTTTAGCCTTAGTTTTCAGCCGGGGCGGGAGATGGGGACTGCGCCGGGCTGGCGGTCGGGCCGGCGGTCGCCAGAAAGCGCTCCACCCAAGCAGCCTCCTCCCGGCTTAAGTCGGAGGAGGCAAACTGCAGGTGAAAGGCTTCCGCAAAGCCTTGAATCAGCGCTTCTTCCACCCTTTCCGCCGGAAACTCTCCCAGGCCGAGTTGGTTGAGTCCGGCGGCCTTTTGGGAAAAAGCCGCTGCCGCCCGCCGTCGGCGCCCTTCGTCGGGAAATTTCAGCAGACTGAACAAAGCCTCGGCATCAAGGTATAGCGGAATGGAGCCATGCTGCAGCACCGCCCCTTTCTTCCGCACCTGAGCGCTGCCGATCACTTTGCGCCCGGCCACGGTCAATTCATACCAGGACGGGGCATCGAAACAGGCGGCACCACTATTTAAATACCGGCTAAGGGCCGGCCTTTCCCCCTCTGCAGCCTCCATTTCCCGCGCCTCAGGCTCACCTGACGCTCCAGGCACTTCACGATCGTCTTCCGGTAACTCCGGCGCCACCGGCTCCACCTGGAGGCCCAGCCGGGCAAAAGCTCTGATAAAGCCGACACTCAGCAGCTTGTAGGACTTGATTACCCCTGAAGCAACAAGTCTGTGACCGGGCGGCAGGGCGATTGAATAGGTAACCTCTGCCGCATGCAGCACAGCCCGGCCACCAGTTGGCCGGCGTACCACATCGACACCCGCCCTCCGGCAGGCTGCCGCGTCGATCAAGGCCATATTTTGCGCGTATCCGATGGATAAAGCGTACGGTCGCCAAGAATAAAGGCGCAAAACCGGCCGGCCGCCCCCGATGACCGTCTGCAGAAGCGCCTGATCGACCGCCATATTCCAGGGCCCGGGAGCGGGCGGATGTTTTATCAACCTCCAGGTCTCCCGCTCCCCCATCTGTAAATCGAGAATGCTCATCCGGACTTCGCCGCCGGCGCCGGTCGCCAGCGCAGATCCAGCTGGCGCGCGGCCCTGGTTTCGTCCAGGCGCTTCACCACCGTTGTCAGCGGGGCGCTCTTCACCAACTCGGGATCCTTTTCCGCCTCGTCGGCTATGGCGATCATGGCGGCGGCAAAAGCATCCAGGGTCTCCTTGGATTCGGTTTCGGTGGGTTCGATCATGATGGCCTCATCCACAATGAGCGGAAAGTAGACTGTCGGGGCATGGAAACCGTAGTCCAGGAGCCTCTTGGCCATGTCCAGCGTACGCACGCCCCGACTTTTCTGACGCTTCCCGGACAACACAAATTCATGCTTGCATGGACGATCATAAGGCAGATCGAAATAGGGCGCCAGCTTGCGCATGAGGTAGTTGGCATGCAGCACCGCCGTCTCAGCCACCTCACGCAGACCGGAAGCGCCCAGAGCTCTGATATAGGCATAGGCTCTGACCAAGACGCCGAAATTCCCGTAAAAGGACTTCACCTGGCCTATACTTTTCGGCCGGTCGTAATCTAATTTATACCGGCCTTCCTCCGCTGCCACCACCACAGGTACCGGGAGAAACGGCGCCAGCTTGTCACATACGCATACCGGACCGGCACCCGGACCGCCGCCCCCATGGGGAGTGGAGAAGGTTTTGTGCAGATTGAAATGCACCACATCGAAGCCCATATCTCCAGGCTTGGCGATGCCGACCACGGCGTTGGCATTGGCCCCGTCGTAATATAATAACCCGCCGGCCTCATGCACGATGGCTGCAATCTCGGTGATGTTTTCATCAAAGAGACCCAAAGTGTTGGGATTGGTCAACATCAGCGCCGCCGTCTTCGGACCGGCCACCTTCCGCAACTCGGCAAGGTCCATCCCGCCCCTCTCATCGGAACGCACGGTCACCACTTTATAGCCGCACATGGCGGCCGACGCCGGGTTGGTTCCGTGAGCCGAATCCGGGATGATCACTTCCCGGCGCTGCTCATCTTCCCCCCGATCCATATGATAGGCTTTGATGAGCAAGAGCCCCGTCAGCTCGCCGTGGGCCCCGGCCGCCGGCTGGAGACTGACATGATTCAATCCGGCAATGCGGCATAAATATTGCCCGAGGTTATACATCAGCTCCAGCGCCCCTTGCACAGTTTCCTCAGGCTGGTAGGGATGCACCTTGGCAAAACCGGGCAAGCTGGCCGCCATCTCGTTCACCTTCGGGTTATATTTCATAGTGCAGGAGCCCAGGGGATAAAAACCTACATCCACGGCGAAATTGCGCCGGCTGAGGTTGGTATAGTGCCGGACAACGTCCACTTCCGCCTGTTCCGGCAGGGATAACTCCTCCTGCCGCAAGTGTTCGGCAGGTATCAACCGCTCCAGAGGTTCTTCAGGCACATCGGCCGGCGGTAGGACAAAAGCCCTGCGCCCCGGCGCTCCACCTTCAAAAATCAAGGACATCTCTTTTTGCATGATAGGACGCCTCCGCCTTTCCTACATTGCCGCCACAATTTCTACCAACCGGTCCATCTCGGCGCGGGTGCGGGCTTCGGTGACACAGAATAGCACCAGACCTTCATATTTCCGTTCGAGACGACCAAGCGGCAAACCGCCGATGATCTTCTGCTCCAGCAGCCGGCGCTCGATTTGCTCCCAGTCGATCCTCTCATCCACAGCCAGGCAAAACTCGTTAAAGAACGGTCCGGAAAAAGCCGGTCGCCATCCGGGTAAAGCCGTCAGCCGTTTATATAGGTAGTGAGCTTTCTGCACGCTTAAGTTAGCTGCTTCCTTCAGCCCTTCCTTGCCGGCCAGCGCCAGGTAGACGGCGGCATACAGGGCGTTTAAAGCCTGGTTGCTGCAGATGTTGGACGACGCCTTCTCCCGCCTGATATGCTGCTCCCTGGCCTGTAAGGTGAGGACGAAGCCGCGGCGGCCGTCCTTATCCACGGTAGCGCCCACAATGCGTCCCGGCAGGCGGCGCAGCAAATCCTGCTTCGCTGCCATAAAGCCCAGAAGTGGACCGCCGAAGCTCACCGGATTGCCGAGCGACTGCCCCTCGCCCACGGCGATATCGGCGCCATAGCTGCCCGGCGAGGCCAATATGCCGAGCGAGACCGGCTCCACGCAAGCAATGAAAAGGCCGCCGGCTTCATGCATGGTCTGCGCCAACGCCGCCATCGGCTCAAGGCAACCGAAAAAGTTAGGCTGCTGCGCTATGAGCCCGGCCGCTTTTTTACCCACCGACAAAGCCTCCAGAGCAGCCATGTCGGCTTGGCCGTCTTCCCTTTGCGGCACGGTGATCAGCTCCAGGCCCTGGGGCCGCAGGTAGGTTTCCACCACCCGCCGATATTCCGGATGTAATCCTTCCGTCACCAGCACCGCCCGTCGGCCCGTATGCGCCACCGCCATCAGGGCAGCCTCGGCGCAGGCCGTAGCCCCGTCGTAGACCGAGGCATTGGCCACATCCAGGCCGGTCAGCTGACAGATGAAAGTCTGGTATTCATATATCGCCTGCAGCACCCCCTGGCTTATCTCCGCCTGATAGGGTGTATAGGCGGTGACGAATTCCGCCCTGGAAGCCACGGCGGACAAAGCAGCCGGTACCAACCGGTCGTACACCCCGCCACCCATAAAGCAGGCGTAATTTTCCAGATCGGCATTGCGCCCGGCCAGGGAGCGCAAATGGGCCGTCAATTCGGATTCATACATGGCTGGCGGCAGATCGAGCTCGTCTTTCAGGCGCAGTCCAGCCGGAATGTCGGCAAACAACTCCTCGATGGACGCCGCTCCGAGAGAAGCCAGCATCTCCCGCTTTTCCGCTTCGGTAGTCGGGACAAATCGCATTGCGGGTTACCTCCCAAATTTTTTGCCACAGCGTCTTTTTAGCAGATTAGGCTTCCGCCACCAGAGCGGCATAGTCGTCGCTGTTGAGCAAGTCGTCGAGCTCCGCCGCATCCGTCATCTCAATGACGGCGATCCATCCCTCGCCATATGGATCCTCGTTGATCCGCTCGGGGTTATCGTTCAAAGCTTGGTTGACCTCAACCACCCGGCCGGAAACCGGAGCGTATATGTCGGAGACGGCTTTCACCGATTCGACGACGGCAAAGCCATCACCGGCCGCCACTTCCGCTCCTTCCTCCGGCAACTCCACAAACACCACATCGCCCAGCTCTTTCTGGGCAAAGAAGGTGATACCGATTCTGGCCCTGTTGCCGGCTTCCGCCATGACCCACTCATGCTCTTTGCTATACTTTAAATTTTCGGGATACATAATTTTCCCCTTCCGTTCTTTTATTTATTTAATTGTTATTTATACCCCTTATGGCCGGCGGCGGGTGCGGGAGGGCACAAACCGGCCTTTGATCACCTCGGCCGGCCGGGCTTTACCCCTGATATCCACCCCGATCAGGGTGCCGGGCGCGGCAAATGCGGTTTGCACATAACCCATACCGATATCCCGCTCCAGGGTCGGCGAGAATGAACCGCTGGTCACCCGGCCGATCACCGAGCCGTCCGGCGCCAGCAGAGGATAGCCCTGGCGGGGGATGCCGCGCCCTTCCACGGTGAAAGCGACGAGCTTCTGCTTCACCCCTTCAGCCTTCTGCTTCAACAGGGCTTCTTTGCCCAGAAAATCGCCCTTCTCAAAGCGGACGAAATAACCCAAACCGGCCTCAAGCGGCGTGGTCCGCTCATCTATCTCATGGCCGTAGAGCGTGAGCCCGGCTTCCAGGCGCAGGGTGTCACGCGCTCCCAGCCCCACAGGCACCAGCCCCAGCGGCTGACCGACCGCCATCAGAGCCTCCCATACCGCCACCGCATCGGCCGCCCCGAGGTAGATCTCAAAGCCATCTTCACCAGTATATCCGGTACGGGCAATCAAAGCCTTCTTCCCGGCCACCTGATCCTCAGCTGCCTCAAAGGAGTAAAGGCCATCGAGAGCCAAGCTCGTCAAGGCCTGCACAATGCGCGCCGCCTCGGGGCCTTGCACGGCAATCAACGCCGTATCCTCGCTCTGATCCTCCAGGTGCACCCCCTCCGGTAAATGCGCTTTGATCCAGTCCAGATCTTTGGCGATATTGGCCGCATTCACCACCATCAGGTAGCCCTGCGCCAGGCGGAAGACGATCACATCATCCACAATACCGCCATTCTCCAGGCAAAGCAGGGAATACTGGGCTCCACCGACTTCCAGTTTGGATAGGTCGTTGGTCAGCAGACGCTGCAGGGCACCCAAAGCCTCCGGGCCCGTGAAAAGAAACTCACCCATGTGCGAAAGGTCAAATATACCTGCTTTCAGCCGCACCGTGCGATGCTCTTCCAACACCCCGCTATATTGCACCGGCATCTCATAACCGGCAAATTCGATCAAGCGGGCGCCTGCCGCCTGGTGCACCTGAAAAAGAGGCGTGCGCTTCATCACTAAATCCCTCATTCCTAGGTTTGTCGAAGACCTCGATTGCCGCCTGTGGCTTGGGCGGCTATTTCGATCATCCAAGTAATATTGTACACGACTTTCCCGGAATCCTTTGCCAAAAAACTTGCCTCAGACCGGGTGCGGCGGCGCACCCTGGGGCACCGGTGCGTATATAATGCAACAGCAGATGGCTTAAGCCATTATCATTGTGTGGGGAGGCGTATTCGTTGTTGGTACGATTTCTCACCGCCGTGCTCTCCCCTGTGCTCAACCCTATTTTACGCCGTCGGGGGAAAACCATGCTGTTGGTGGTGAAACGGAGAAGCTGACG
>DULU01000018.1 GCA_012840225.1 Bacillota bacterium | reverse complement strand
TATTATCGCAACTTCATTAGAGATATAACCGATCTGGTGAAGAACGATCCTGACCCAAATTCCCCGTATAAGAGGATACCATTACCTTTGTTCGAAGCTACTTCTCATAATGGACGGATATTAGCTATACCACTTTATTGGTGGACCTATAATACATGCTACAATGTCGACCTCTGGCAGGAAGCTGCGCTACAACCTCCTGCTTATAATTGGACCTGGGAAGACTTCCGCATCGCAGCTCGTCGTATGACCAAGGATACAGATGGCGACGGAATACCAAACATCTGGGGCACAGCAACATATAGTCAGTGGAAACACAGAATTCGCACTTGGCTATGGTCGGCAGGAACCGATATGTATAACTTCAACACAGGAAGATCGACCGTCAACACACCTGAGGCACATGAAGCATGGCGATTCATGTATCAACTGGAGGTTGAGGACCGATCTCATATGGGTTGGGGAGTTGAGGGACCTGACCCGGTTAATACCTATTCTCAAGGTAGGGTTGGTATGTTACTCGGTAACATATACTACTCTTTACCGAACGAAACTTATGGTACGACATTTGAAGTGGCGACTGTGCCTGTAGGTCCGAAAAATTCTACTACAGGTGTCATCGTGACCACAATGGCACTTAGCCCTACAACCCAGCATCCCGAGGAGGCATATAAGTTAGCAAAATTCATCGTCAGCCCTGAGGCTCAAAGGCTGGCAAGATCCATTGATGCGGATATAGCTGTTTACCCACCTGGGGATAGACAATTAGCTGCAGAAATGTTTGCTCCTTCGTCAAGTCGGCCATATAACAAACATTTGTGGATTGATGTGTTACCTACAGCGCTTGATATGGATCGGCTCCCCAAAGGAGTTACTACAGAAAGTACTAACCAGGTGTTTAGAACCTGGTGGGAGAAAGTCAGCAAACGCGAAATATCGCTAAGCAATGCTCTTGAGTATATAGATGTTGAGCTTAATGCACTTCTGTCTGCCGAATAATTTACTAACACCATCCGGGCATCCACAGTATGGAAGGAACGATGGATGCCCGGAACTTTTCTCAACTAGGCGGACGGCGGCCACGGCGGTGCATACTCCCGGAAGACCAGTTTGAACCAGTTGAGCGGTTCCCCGGTCCGATCTGTCTCACTCCCCATATATTTTCAGGTTGACGATTATAAGCTGCGGGGTTCACAAGTTCGCTCCTTCCTCGATCTTGGCGTCCAATTATTTCCACTATATGAATATATAACATTAATAAAACTAAATCATCGTTATAAATTTTAAGGAGGCATAATGATGGCTAAGAACGTATATTTAAATTGAGGTTATCATCCGGAAGGATCCGCCTATGAGTGCCATCTCGACTGTGCTGTGGGATGTGGGCAGCACGCTCATGAAATCGGTGGTGCCGGTGCAGCAGTTCATCTACCAATGCCTGGAAGTCAACAGCATTCCTCTAGCCTGGATTGACAGCGCCACCTTTCAGAAAGCCGAGCAGTTTCGCAGGGAAAATGAGCCGATGTGGCGCACCTTGCATGAGGAAAAGGAAGGGTTTTATCATTTTGCCACCATCTTGCTCGGAGGGACTGAGGCCTCGGAAGAGCAGATACGCCGTTTTGCTGCCTGCCTCTCGTACTATTACGACATTTGGTCCGTAGTGCCCGGCATCCCGGCGCTTTTAGCCGAGCTTAGGGAGGCGGGAATCGTGCAGGGTGTAGTATCCAACTGGCCGCCTTCCTTGCGGAGGATCCTGCAGCATCACCGGTTGGCTTCCTATTTTCAAGTCATTGCCGGTTCAGGCGAACTCGGTGTAAACAAGCCTGATACCAGCATATTCCTTTGGGCGCTGAGAAAGCTTGGGGTAGCGGCCGAGGAATGCATTTATATCGGCGACAATCCCGTATGCGACATAGAGCCGGCGAAGAGCCTCGGCATGCAGGCCATCCATTTTGACCCGCAAGGACGGTATGAGGTAGCGGATGCCAGGGATGTGGCCGAACTGCGGAGCCTCCTGGGCCAGTGGATGATGGGCGGCACAAAGGCGGGTTGAAACCATGCCCGATGTTTTTCAGGTGCTCAACCTCTTTTTAGCTTATATCGCCGCACATTATGCCGACCAGATCGATCTGGTAGCTTATTATGGTTCATATGCCAAGGGAACGGCCACCGCCCATTCGGATCTGGACATGTTCTATGTACCCTCGGAAGGGAAAAATCCCCCGGTGGCCCGCTCCGTGATCATCTCCGGAGTCCTCTTTGACTTCTGGCCGCTCAGCTGGGACAGGCTGGAGAGTTTGGCCACAGGCAGATGGCGCGGCTGGTCGCTGGCTCCGGCTTTGGTTTTTCATGCCAGGCCGGTATATGTAAAGTCCGGAGCCGCAGAGGAGCGCCTGGAGGAACTCAAGCAGAAGATAGTCGCCCTGCAGCAACCGGAAGCCCGCCCCGTGATGATCAGGCGGGCGCTCACGGCCTTCCCGGCGGTATTGGCCCACCTCGGCAATCTGCGCCTGGCCGCGGCCGGCGGTGATGTGGTGGATGTGAGGTATGCCGGCTTTAATTTGCTATTTGCTGCCTGGGAATGCTTGGCGCTCGCCAATCAGGTGCTCTTTGATGAAGGTTATTTCAGCGTGGTCACCCAGGCCGCCAAGATGCCTGTCAAACCGGCAGGATTTGAGACGCTGGTGCAGACCATCTGCACTTCCATGCAACCTCGGGATATCCTCTCTGCCGGTGAAGAACTGGCCTTGGGCACCAGGCAGATCCTCTGGCAATTTCAGCAGTCCACCGCCGCTGGTGCTACCACCTCCACCACCGCTGTTGGTGCTACCACCTCCACCACCGCTGTTGGTGCTACCACCTCCACCACCGCTGTTGGTGCCACCACCGCTGCTGCCGCCACAACCGCCACTGGCGCTACCACCAGAACGGTACCGGAGGTGTTTGCCGGCGCCTATCCCGAACTTAAAGACGGCTGGCGGAAAATACTGAACTGCTGTGAAGCACAGCGGAGTGTGGAAGCGGCCATCGCCGCCTGGAGACAGCAGGAAGAGCTGAGCGGCATGGTGGCGGAGCTGCATCGCCTCATCGGCCGGCAGGCGAAGTTTAATCTTTATCGCGAATTCGGTTCCTATTACGCCGAACTGGACTGGCCGAACCTTTTGGCCTGTGATCCGCATGAGACTCATAAGCTCGCCCGGGAAACGGAACTAGTGGACCGGATATGCCGGCAGTGGTTGAAAGAACACTCAGTCAATCTCGAGGTATATGAAAGCATCGAGAAGTTCAGGCAATCTCTCGTTTAATGGAGTAAAGGAGTGATAATATGACGGATCGTCGGGAAGCGGCAGCCGGCAGTGAAATCTGCCGGGAGACGAAGCTCCTGCGCCTGCTCTGCCTTTCAGGTGTGGCGGCGGCCTTGTTCTATTTTCTTCACGTCTACTTGGGCATCCGGAACTATCCCGGCTACAGCAGCCTGCGACAGGCCGTTAGCGACCTTACCGCTACAGATGCCCCTTCCTTTATTGTCGCTTCCAGGTTTTCCTTTCTCTACGCGCTCTTTTCCGTGCTTTGCTGCACGGCGGTCAGCCTGGTCGTCGCCAACCGTCTGAACCGCCACTTCCGGCTGGGCCTCTATCTTTACACCGTCATGATCTGGGTATCGGCTGTTGGCTACACTCTGTTTCCGCTCACCAGCCAAGGATTTCAGGGCACTTTTCAGGACATCATGCATTTTTATGTGGTGACGCCGGCTGTAGTGCTTCTTTCCATCATCTCGCTGCTGTTGATATTCACCGGCGGGCGCCGAGATGAGGAAACCAAACCTCTAGCCATCCTCGGGCTCATTGCGCTCCTCTTGATGTTTATTGGAGCCATCGGCACAGGGGTGGCGCCTAAAGAGCTTTTCGGCGTGTTTGAACGCTTCAGTGTTTACAGCATCGTGATCTATACAATGTTCTTGGGACTGTTCGGGTATCGCACCTGCCGCTAAAAATCCCTATCCTACCGCTAAAAAGCACTAATTCTTTGTTCACCGTCGAAGATATCTTAGTCAGATAGCAGCCGCTGCTGCTGACCTCAGAGGAAAAGGATTGGTACAACAAGTTCCGGCAGAGATATATCGATCTTACCTTGAGTGAACCCCTGCTCAACGCCCTGCGCACAGCAGGTGCCGTCGATATTTAAATGTTGGATATGCTCCTCCCTGCAAACAAAAAGGTTTGTGAGCGGCGCCCGCAGAAAAATGGCGATAATCGGGCGCTGTTCATTTTTTTAATCAACATGTCGGCTGTTTTACTTATCAAACAAGTGTGGATTTGGCAGCCAAGCCGGATAAAAGCCGTGCCGTAGGGGTTGCCGGTGATCCGTCGGATCTTGGCGTGGTATTTACATACGACGAAAAGAGAGGGGTAACCATTCACGGCAGGCTGTTTTTCCATGATGCCGATTCAGTAGGGGTTATCGGCATCAGCTGTGAGCCTTGCTGTGTAGCATATGCGCCCGACGGCAAATCGATAGCTATTGGCGTTCGGGATCGCCTAGGCTGTGTTTATCGGTTTTACTTCTGATGGAGGTGGGTAGGGAGTGGAGTGGGATGGATCTCCCTGGCCCACCTTCTACCTTCTGGAGGAAATGCTCTCGGTCAATCCAGCGATTGAGACCCCATAACTCTCGAAAGAGATCCCTTAACTCTCAAAGAGACCCAGCGGCTCTCTGTCTCTGTGGAGAGCCTCGCGCACTACTTCCCACCCATCGGAGTGTCCATTTTTTGCCCCAACCGTGGAGGGAGGAGTGCGGGGGTGTCCAAATTGGGCCACAAACTCGCCGGGGTGTCCAAATTATTCCCTCAAGATTTCGGTTGGGGGCATGGGGGGCGATTACAGGAAAGAAATGGAAGGAGACACCGAAAAAATGCCATAAACTGGAAATAACTCCCCTCCACCAGACCTCTACCGACCCGATGCCCGATTGTTGCGGCATGATTTGGACACCTCCCCACCATGACCGGTCAGATAGCGGCATTATTTGGACACCCCTTTGCCGTGGCTGGCGGTGTGTTGTGTCGTGTGAAGTAATGCGTTGTACAATAAGAGAATGTATATGGACACGTATTGAGCTGCTGATATGCTTTATTAAACGCAAATTCCCTGTATAAAAGCGGTCATCCTCCATTATCGTGCCTGGCGAAGCATCGATTACTCCCTCGCCGTGTAGGCACCCTTGAGAAGGATCTCTTTGGTCCACCTTCCAGAGGAAATGCTCTTGGCCAAACTCTCGATTGAGAACCTAATCTCAAAAGAAACCTCTGTGAAGAATTACCCCACCCGTTGGAGTGTCCATTTTTTGCCCCATCCGTGGGGGGAGGGCGCGGGGGTGTCCAAATTGGGACACAAACTCGCCAAGGTGTCCAAATTATTCCCTCAAGATTTCGGTATAGGCCATGATGAGCGATTTCAGGAAAGAAATGGAAGGAGATACCGTAAAAAATGCCATAAACTGGAAATAACTCCCCTCCACCGACCTGATACCCGCCTATTGCGGCATGATTTGGACACCTCCCCACCATGCGGTCAGATAGCGGCATGATTTGGACACCCCTTGCCGTGGCCGGCGGCATATGGTGACAGACGGTTGTGGGCGGCAGCTGGCGGTAAGATTCATTGTACAATTAGAGAATGCATATAGACACGCCTTGAGCTGCTGATATGCCTCGGACAATTGCAAAATCCCTGCGTAAAGGCGGTCGTTTTCCATTCCCGTGCATGATGGTTTATCGATTGCGCCTTGCCCGTGTAGACCAACCGGATCCTCCCGAACATCCAGACCCTCCGGGAGAGAAGAAAGGGGAGAGGTGAGTACGATGGATTTCTTTGGCCCACCTCCCGGATGAAATGCTTTCGGTCAATCCATTGATTGAGAACCCTCAACTTTCAAAAGTGACCTAGCAACTCTCTGAGAAGAACCTTCCACACTAAATAGTGTCCATTTTTTGCCCCATCCGTGGGGGGAGGGCGCGGGGGTGTCCAAATTGGGACACAAACTCGCCGGGGTGTCCAAATTATTCCCTCAAGATTTCGGTATAGGCCATGATGAGCGATTTCAGGAAAGAAATGGAAGGAAATACCGAAAAAATGCCATAAACTGGAAAAAACTCCCCTCCACCAGGCCTCCACCGACCCGATGCCCGCCTGTTGCGGCATAATTTGGACACCACCCCACCCTGTCCGGTCAGATAGTGGAATTAATTGGACACCCCCTCACTGTGGTTAGCGACGTGTGGTGGCGGGCGGGGAGAAGCGCTGGACGATAAGAGAATGCATATAGACACGCCTTGAGCTGCTGATTTGCCTCAGCCAATTGAAAACTCCCTGCATAAAAGCGGTCGCCTCCATCATCGTGCTCATACCACTGAAAGGTTTGTCGGCTGCCCACCGAGAAGAAATGGAAGAAGTAAGAGATAAAAGGATAAAGGCAGGTAAATTTGCCGGAGGAGGAGCCGACGTATGGCTGGCTACCAACATCCACAGGCGATTGACCACCTGCAGCTGCGCCTGCGCCATGTCGGGCAGGTGCGCCTGTCGCCGGCCTGGCGCAGAGCGGGAGCCGCTCAACAGCCCTTTACGGAGATATGCTATGTGCTGAGGGGCGCCGTCGGTGTGCGCCAAAGTGCCTGCGAATATACTCTGCACTCCGGCGAGCTGATGATCATCCCTGCCTTTGTCTCTACGGAGATCTGGAATGCTTCTGCCTATGAAGAAGCAGTTTACCTCACTCTAGGTTGTGAGATGGAACTGGACGGCACCGATCTTTTTGCCGGCCGGGAGCTGCACATTAAGCAGCAGAGTCTTCCGCCGGCGGTAACCAATCTGTGGATCGAGATGGCCGAATATAGCGAGCGGTATGCCGAACAGATGGATGCTCTCGACCGGCTGTACCTGTCGGGCAAAGCCCGCATGTGGCTGGCGGAATTCTGCCGGTTTACAGGCATTGATCTCCAGACGGGGCTGGCGAAGATAGACAGCCGGCTACAGCAGGCGCTGCAATATATGCGCTCCCACTTCCATAAGTCCATCACTATGGCGGAGGTCGCCAGAGAGGTAAACGTCAGCGAGGGCCACCTGCGGGCTCTGTTCAAGAGCGAAATGGGCGTCTCGTTTAGGACTGCCCTGCAGAATATGCGCATTTCCCAGGCCAAGACTCTTTTACTCGGTTCCGATCTCGCCATCGGCGAGATAGCCATCCGCACAGGCTTCAACGATGTGCACCATTTCAGCAGGACTTTTACCAAAGTCGAAGGGGTGCCGCCCTCTGTCTTCCGCAGTATGGCCACCGGGGCGGAAAGGCTGTTGTTCGAGGATCATTTCACCGATGCGGCACAGACGGAAAAATGGTGGAGCGTGAGGCATGGCGCCGGCCTCAATACGCCGAGCCATATGCCTTTTTATAATGATCTGTTGACCATGCGTGACAGCTGCCTAGTCATGAAGGCGCCCGGCGAAAAGGAATGGGGTTCGCTGATTTTAAAGCCCGACGCCCTGAACGGCGAGGCGCTGAAAAATTACGTGGTCGAATGCCGGCTGACCTTGCAAAATGTGCAGGATCCTATCAACGAAAAAATCGGCATCGTGCTGAGAACGGGCTTTTTTGATCGCATTTTGTTTGTTTACCGCCTGCAAGGATTTGCCTCCTTCAGCCGGGTCGATCCTGAACGGGAAGTGACCCTGGCACATCCGGTGGGCTTTGTCCCGGCGGAAGGGCAGATGATCGAGGTGCGCCTGGAGGTGAGAGGCGAGCATGTCGGCAGCCATGTCAGCTTTTATATAAACAACGAGTTTGTCGGCGCCCGCAGGTTCTCCTTGCTTCAGGGGGCGCAGCAAATTGGCCTATATGTCCACCTGGCGGAAGGGGTGTTTGATTATTTCCGGGTGACGAATCTTTATTGACCTTCCTGGCTATCCCGGCTATCCCTGGCTATCCCCGGCCAGACCCGATCAGCAATCACGCTGCTAAAACAGCACTTGCGTTTTGTACACCGAATCACGCGTTTCTTGCAAAGGAAACATCGCTCCGGCACAGAAAGAAAATTATTATCAAAAAGTATTAGAAATGCAAATGTTTGCCAATATGCTTGGCAGAGAGCATTTCAAAAAAGAAAGGTGGGTTACAGATGCGCAAGTGGTTGGTAAGCGTGATAGTCTTGGTCTTGGTATTGGGTTTAGGATTGGCCGAGGCGCGCACGACAATTACCATGTGGCACACTTGGGGTGCGGGGACGCAGAGAGATAAAGTGGTCCGTACCATAGTGGAAGCCTTTGAAAAGGCGCATCCGGACATTAAAGTCGACGTGGTACCGAATACAGGGGCCAATTCGGCCGAAGCCCGGCAGAAATACATGGTGGCGGCGGCAGCCGGGGTGCCGCCCGATGTGGCTATTCTGGGCGGCCTGGATCTCGAGTGGATTGAAAATGGCCTGATTCAGCCGCTCACTTCTTTCTTCAAGCGTGACGGTCTGGACAAAAACTACTTTTTCCCCGGCACCTGGGAAGCGATGAGCTATAACGGCGATCAATGGGCGCCTCCCGTCTCGTTGGAGCTCACCACCCAGATGATGGCCATCAACATAGATATGTTCAGCGAAGCCGGTCTGGATGCCAACCAGCCGCCGGAGACGGTCTATGATCTGGAAACGGCCAACCGCAAGCTGACGATTATTGACGACAGCGGTAAGATCAAGCGGGTGGGGATGTTCCCGTTTTCCATCTATGGCGAATGGAACGCCTTCAACCAGTGGGCGGCGCGTTTCGGCGCGGTGTTCGCGGTGGAGACCCCCAACGGTCCACGCTGGAACATCAATACCCCGGAGACCCGGGCGGCCCTGAACTGGTTGAACAATTGGTATCAAAATGTAGGACATGGCAACTACCAAAGCACCGACGTCTACCGCATGCGCAACAACACCTCGGCGCAGCTGGCCTACGGAGCGTCGGCTATGGTGTTGTGGCTCAACGGTTACAACCAGGGTATGACCAATTATGAGCGGCCGGTAAATTACCGGGTAGTGTGGCTGCCCTATCATCCCAGCATCAACAAGACCGACGGCATCAGGGTGAGCGGCGGCTTCGGTCTCACCATGTCGGCAGCCACCAAATATCCTGAAGCGGCCTGGGAATTCATCAAATTCTGGATCCAGTCCGATGAGGTGGCCATGATCTGGGGCGTGGATATGGGCGAGCTCACCATCAAGCGAAACAATCCCTACATGAGAGTCATGCTGGAAAACAGGGAGCATTACGGCACTTTTGTGGAGTATACCGCCTTTGCCCAGGGGCCGTTGCCGAGCGTGCCGGGTTACTCGGTGCTCACCTCCACTACGACCAGCCTCCTGCAACAGGTCTACCAGGGCAGGATGAGCCCGGCGGTGGCTTTGGAGACTATACAGGAACGCATGGATGCAGAAGTTGAGGCTTACTACAAATGAAAAACCGTACGCAGAAAAGCATCTGGGCATTATTGGCGCTTTTGGCCGCATTGACACTAGCGCCGTCTGCCGAAGGGAGTACCGGGAATTTCATGACCGCGGTGTTGCAGACCATTCCGGCAGCGGAGACCAATCCGTTCGGGCACAATGTATTCACTGTAGACAAGCCACTGGTTATCGACCTATTGGTGACGGTGACCGGCGGCAGGATGAGAGAGCCGGCCGCCGCCTATATAGTTACCAACTTTTGGAACCAGGTGGTGGATGAGGGCACTCTGGTGCCGCGCATGACGGGCACCATGGGGCGGATCACCTACACTCCTTCAGTGGCGCTCGAGCCGGGCTGGTACCGCCTGCAGCTGGAGTTAAGCAATGCTGGGCAACCGGTGCCTTTCACCTATCGTCCCGGCACCGATCGCACCTATGATCAGGAACCATTCATCACTTTTGCCGTCCTGCCGGCCATGCCGGAAATGCCGGAAAGCCAAAGCGGATCCTTCCGGCAGACGCTTTTCGCCGTCGACGCCGCCATGAGTTGGCTGGTCGGCAGCGACAAGTTCGGGGGACTGGCGGATTTGGTGCGCCTTTCCGGAGTGAGTTGGGTGCGGGACCGGATGAGCTGGACGGCTGTGGAAGGGAAGCAGGGAAAATTCGAGTGGGGCATATATGCCCAAAGTGCCGCCGCCCAGCACGAAGCCGGCATCAATGTGTTGCAGGTTTATCATAATGCCCCGAACTGGGCGAAGAGCCGCAGTGAGATGAAAGTGCCGGATGATCTCATCGCTGTCTATAACTTCTCCAAAGCGGTAGCGGAGCGGTTTGCTGGAGAGGTACAGGCCTGGGAGTTTTGGAACGAGCATGATCATACCTTCAGCCTTGAACCCGGCGATCATTATGCCGCCGCCTTTAAGGCCGCCGCCTTAGGCTTCAAGGCCGGGGGCGGTGACGGGGGCGGTGACGGGGGCGGGAGCGGAGTGCAGGTGGCCTTCGGGCCCCTGGCGCACACGCCCGGGCTCTATGCCGACTTGGTCATGCGCAACGGCGTGGCGCCATATATGGACATATATACCTTCCATACCTATGCCGATGCCACCAAATCCACCTATGAGCAGTTCCTCGATGAGCATGTCCGGTTCATTGAGAAGTGGCAGATCTGGGATCGGGAAGTCTGGATTACGGAGTCGGGGCGCCATTTTATCCCCTCTCCGGGCTCGCCGTATATGCCGGCGGCGGAGGCGCAGGTGCACTACCTGGTGCGCGCCTTCACCAAGTCGGCGGCAGCAGGGATCGACCGTTTTTTCTGGTTTGTCCTGCCTCATTTTATGCGTCCGGAAAATATCGGCGGCCGCCAGTCGGGTATATTGCGGGCCGATCTGACGCCGCACCCGGCATATGTCGCCTTGGCCACCATCACCAGGATGCTGGGCGAAGGACGCTATCTGGGCGAGATCAAGCTGGAAGGCGGCCTGGTGCATGTCTTTGATTCAGGTGCCGGGCAGGTGGCTGTGGCCTGGACCGAGGGCAGCCCGGTTACACTGCGGGTGCCGGAAAAGCTTGGCCGGCCGCTGGTTACCGACGTGATGGGCCGGACGAGTGCGGAGGCAATATCTCTGGTCAACGACGTCTACACCATCCAAGTAGGGAACTGGCCGGTATATATCACCGGGGTTGCTTGGCCGGCAGACGACATAATGCGCCCGGCCAACCTGATCAAAAGGGATACCGTCCGGACGCAGGCGGTGGCGGGTAGCGGCGATAGCGGTAGCGGTAACGGTAGCGCCGGCGATGCGGCCACCTTGTCCCCGATTGTCTTGTTCCCCCGCTGGGACCGGAATTTGCTGCCGGCCGGAGAGCTGGAAAGCCCGCCGCTCGGCTATAACCTTCCGCTGATCGGCACGGATTTCCAGCTTGAGGTGTATAATTTCAGCGAGGAAACATGGCGCGGCCTGATCAAACCGGAATTTACGCCGGGGTTTGCCTTTGCTCCGTCAGAAGCGCCGGTGGAAGTGGCGCCGATGAGCAAGGCTGTGCTCTCCTTCCATATGCAGGTCCCGACAGGACTTTTAGCGGAGGATTATTATATCACCATCAATGGTTATAACGCCGACGGCAGCCTGGCCTCCACATCGGTCTCCCGGTTTGTAGTCGACTGGAGCCAAAGGGGCAAATATATAGCCATAACCGACGCTCTAAAGATGAACATGCCCAGCTGGACCCCCTACATTGCCTCCCACGGCACCACCCGTATCCGCCAGACGCGTGAGGATTATACCAAAGGCCTGGCCACGTTCGAGCACCGTTTCTCCGGTCAGGGCGACCGCTGGGCCTATCCTTACATGCAGTTCAGGGTACCGGTAGATCTGTCGGGCTTTGCCGGCATCAGGTTCCGGATCACCGGAGAAACCACAGGCGGCGCCACCTGCCAGTTTTCCGTGCTTGACGGCGGGAACCGGCGCTATTTTCCGCCTCAGCCGTATAAACTGTTAGACGGACCACAGGAGATGGTCTTCCTGTTCGCCGATTTGTTCCAGCCCAACTGGCTGGATGTGCGCGGTCCTCTGGATCTGAGCAGCATCAAACGCATTTATTTCGGGTGCAATCCGACTGCAGATGTCGTGTCGTACCAGATCAACAGCATCGAATTACTGGAGAGGTGATATAGGTGAAAAAGTATCTGCTTTTGGCGATGACGGGATTGATGGTGCTCTTGCTGGGAATGGCGTTGCCGGCGCTCGGCGCGGAAAAAGAGCTCTTTGCCGACGATTTTTCCGATGCTGAAAAGAGCTCGGCCTGGTGGAGCGCCCGCAAAGGTGCCGGCTTGACGGCCACTGGCGAGAATTTTTTCAGCGAAATGGTAGAGATAGCGGACGGGAAGCTGACTCTCAAAGCCCCCGAGGCGGAAGAATGGGCTTCCGTGATCTTGACCGGGGAAGCCGCGATCAGCGGCGAGGTGCGGAATTTCGCCGTTGAGACGCGTATGGCCTTCAAAGAGGTGACCGACCAGCGCAATGCCCATATCGGCGTGGTGCTCTGGACGGGATTCTCTGAGCGCGTCATCTTCATGCACAGGCTGAGAGGTTTCTATTCTTTCGGCCGCACCGAACCTGATCTGGAAGTGTCGCTTTCTATGCCGTTTGACTTTCAACCCGAAGTAGGGAAGATGGTCGATGTGCGCCTGGAAATGAACGCCACCGAGAGCGGCAGTGAAGTGGTCTTCTTCGTCAACGATGAATTTATTGGGGCGCGTCATTTCGGCATCCTGAAAGATGCCACCCGCATAGGACTTTATGCCTACAAAGCCGATGCCGAATTTGACTATTTCCGGGTGCTGGCTCTGGATTAGAAGCTGGTCATATACTCATAGTTATATATGAAAGAGAAGAGAAAGGGTGACGGCCGTCGGGTCGCACCCTTTTTTATGAAGGAAAAATACAGACGAGGTTGAAAAAAGCCAGAGTCCTTCCGAAGAAAAGAGGTAAAAGCCATGCCGTTGGAAATTATATGCGGCGATATCACCAAGATGAGAGTTGACGCCATCGTCAATGCGGCGAACACCGCACTCCAAATGGGCGGCGGGGTGTGCGGCGCCATCTTCAGAGCCGCCGGAGAGGTGGAGCTGCAGGCAGCCTGCGACAAACTCGCACCCATAAAGACCGGAGAGGCCGTGATCACGCCGGCTTTCAAATTGCCGGCCATATACATCATTCATACGGCCGGACCGGTGTATAAAGATGGTCGGCAAGGAGAGGAAGAGCTTCTGCGTTCCTGTTATAAAAACGCCCTGGCTCTGGCTAAAAACGCAGGGTGCGGCTCCATCGCCTTTCCATTGATTTCCAGCGGCATCTACGGCTATCCAAAAGCCGAGGCACTTCAGGTGGCCATCTCCACCATCGCCGATTTCCTGAAAAAAGAAGAGATGACCGTAAACCTGGTGATATTCGACAAGGAGACTTACGCCCTGGCAACTGAAGTTGCCGCACCTTACATAAAGTAGCATCTTGATTTCCAGTCGGAATGGAGGTTTTGCCTTTGAATAAATTGAGAATCGGAATAGTGGGTGGAGGTATACGCGGCGAGTTGTTCACCAGAGCCGTTTTGCAGTCGCCCTTTGCCGAGCATGCCGGTATGGTGGAGCCGGTGGCGGAGAAGCGGGAGGGATTAGCCAAAAAGTATGGCATCAAAACCTTTGACAACCTGGATGAGCTGCTCGCTGCCGGAATGGATGCCGTCATTGTGACCACTCCTGATCACCTGCACAAAGAGCTGGTGTGCTGTTTAGGTAAGCAAGGCATTCCCATGATGGTGGAGAAGCCGTTCGCCACCACCTTTTCCGACGCTTTGGCCATGGCAAAAATAATAAAAAGCCACGCGGTGCCGTTGATGGTGGCTTTCGAAAACCGCTGGAATCCCCCCTTCCAGGTGGCCAAGGCGCGCATTGGCCAGGAGGAGCTGGGCGAATTGCTGGTGGCCAACGTGAAGCTAAACGACAGCATCTATGTACCGACCAAAATGTTGAGCTGGGCGGCAAAGTCCACTCCGGGTTGGTTTTTGCTGCCGCATGTCATGGATATCCTGCGTTGGCTGACGGGGCGAGAGGTGAAGACCGTCACCGCCCGGGCGGTAAAGAAGCACCTTGTCTCCATGGGGATTGACACCATCGACAGCATACAAGCCTTAATCGTCTGGGATAATGGAGCCACGGCTGTAGTGGAGACCAACTGGGTGCTGCCGGAGAATATACCTTCTATATTCGATTTCAAGGTGTCGCTGCACGGCAGCAAAGGAAGTATAGAAATCGACTTGCAGCGGCAGCTGACCACAGTGGCGGGGAAACGATATGAATGGCCGGGCGTCCTGTTAACCGAGGTAGATGGCAAGCTGGAAGGGCATCCCGTGTGGATGTTCGAGCATTTCCTCACCAAATTGCGGGAGAAAAAAAGCTTCTCCGCCGATTTATATGATGCCGTCATAAACACCGCTATTGTCGAGGCCATCCATAAATCCGCCCAGCTGGAGACGACCATCGACATGCAGCCGTATCTGGAGGAAATAGCAGCAAGTTTGTGATCTCGCCGCACTGTTGCTACTGACGACAAAACCAAGTTTGGTCTTTCGCCGGACCAGGCGTCACCGGTGAGATACTGCTCTCGGCGGCCGCTGTGACTCTCCGATTCCCAAAGGGTAAGAGCGCAGCGGTCGCTGCTTTTCTCTATAAAAATCGTGAAGGGTTTTGGCAGAGATAACCGTCTATATAAATGTGTGTGACAGGACGGGAGTTGACGCTGGCGGTGCAGATGGCAGAAGAAGTGCTGGTAGAGCGGGCGCGCCGGGGCGAGATGGAAGCGTACGGTCTACTGGTGGAGCGATATCAGGATAAGCTGTATAACTTCATATTGCGCCTGGTAGGCCACCGCGACGATGCTGCCGACATCGCCCAGGAAACGTTTGTCCGCGCCTACCAGGCGCTGCCGCGCCTGCGCGACAACGGGGCTTTTGCCACCTGGCTGTTTCGCATCGCCGCCAACCTGGCCCGCACGGCCTGGCGCCGCCGCCGCCGCCTCTCCACTGTCGAACTGGATGCCGTGATGCCGGTGGCGCAGATTACCAGCCAAGCGGGAGCGCTGGGGCTGACAGAGACCGGGGAAAGTGTGGAAGCAGTGGTGGAAAAACAGGAAAGGTATAGGTGCATCACCAAGGCGGTTTCCGACCTGCCTCCTATATATAAAGAACCGGTTTTGCTGCGCTATGTGGCCGGGCTGAGTTATGAGCAGATCGCCGAAGTGCTCCAGATACCTTGCCGCACGGTGGAAACCCGCCTATACCGGGCCAGGCAAATACTGCGGCAGAGCTGTGAAGATATGAGGAGTTGGTAGAAAGATGGGCGATGAATACCGCAGGCCGCCGGCACCTGGCGGCGATGAGCTGGTTGACTGGGTGGAAGAAGCGCTGCGCCACCTCCCAAAGGAAAAAGCGCCGGTAGATTTGCACAGCCGGGTGATGCAGGCCATAAGCCAATTCAATGCGCCGCCGGCGACCAACCTGTTGCTGCGCATGCCCTTGACCGCGCTCTATAAAATATGCGCCCTGAGCTTGGCGTTGATTTCGCTCCTTGGGTGTGCCGGTTTTTACTTTTACAGCCGACGCCTGGGTATCGCACCGCTGGTGTGGATATGGGAAAGAGGCGGGAAAGCTTTGATGGAATATGCCGCCGAAAAAACCGCCTATTGGCAGGAGGCCGGCAGCTTGATCCTCTGGCGGTGGACGCAAACCGGGCTGGATCTGTGGCAGCGCTCGGCTTTTCATATTACCAACTGGTGGCACTGGTGGAGAGAAAATCTGGTCTGGGTAGGGGCAATGACGGTCTCCGGTCTCCTGGCTACAGCGTTATTGCTGTGCCTGCTGGATCGCTTGGCGATGAGGAGGAATGAATCCAATGCGTAATGGCAGTGGGGTTGGAAGAATGGCGGAAAAAACGGTGAGGTGGCTGGTGGCGCTGGTGACCGCCTGGGCGGTGACTGCTTGGGCGGTAGCCGGCGGAGGCAGGGCGTGGGCGCCGGCCGCCGGGGAAGCAGCGGAGAAGGTGGCAGAGGCGGCGGAGGTGACGGCAGAAGAGGCTCCCGGCTCCGGACAGTCGCTGGTGATTGAAGCGGGACGGCGGATCACCTCCTTCAACCAGCCGGAGATCGATCTGGTGATCTTTGGCACCGTCAGCGGTCCGGTGCGGGCGGCCAATGTGGAGTTGCTGGAGGGCGGCTATGTCGGCGGAAATATCGATGTATCACCCGACGGCACGGCAGAAATCTACGGGCGGGTAGTGGGGAATGTGATCGCCAGGAACATCACTCTCGGCCCTGAAGCCATTGTCGGCGGCACCATCATTCATCTGGGAGGTTCGCTTTCCATCAGTCCCGCAGCCAGGTATAATGCCATCAGCACTGCCGGCGGCAGTACAAAGGATCCTGAGGCCGGTCCCCGGTCGGGCATGGGCTATTTCTCCGCCGACGAGCTGGGACGGATATTGTCGTACTACCTAAATGACGGCAGTGAGCTGGCCATCGGTACTTATCCGGTGATATCGATACCATCCATCCAGATGCGGGTGCCGCAGAGAGCTGTCAGGGAAGAGCCGAATTATCTGGCGCTGTTCTTGCTTTGGCTGGGATTTTTATTGGGCAGCGCTTGCCTGGCGGTGTTGGCTTTGGTCTTCTTCCGCCAAACTGTCGGCGAAACAGTCGGCCTCTCGGAAAGAGAGCCGGTGCGGGCTCTTTTGGTCGGCTTCCTCGGTTTGATCCTGCTTCCGGTGATCATGGTGCTGGCGGCGGTCACCATTGTGGGCATCCCCCTGCTGCCGGTGATGGTCGTCACTTTTATCCTGGCTGTGACGGTGGGGTTCATCGGCGAGGGAGTGTTCCTGGGGAGAAATATAGGGCGGCTGCTGGCGGCCGGCTGGAGCGAAAACGATTTTCTGACCGGCTTGCTGGGTCTATTTATCATGCTGCATCTGGTCTTTGTCCCAGTGGTAGGCTGGGCGATCATCATTCTCCTGGCTTTGATGGGCTACGGCGCCGTGCTGATCTGGTGGTATCCCATCTGGCAAGCCCGCCTGCGCCGGCGCGGCGCCCGAACGGCGGCAGATGCCGACAGTAGCGGTGGCAGTGGTGATGCCGGTAGCGCTGGTGGTGAACAGTGATGCGCATGCAGGACATCGTTTTTGTGGCTTGGCGCAATATCCGGATGCGCTGGTTTGAGTCTTTGCTCATCGTATTGGCGGTGGGAGTAGGAGCCGGAGTGTTGGGCGGCGTGATTAGCCTGGCGCTCACCGCCTACCTGCAGGTGGCCGGCATTTACGAAAAGCCTCAATTCCGGAGCCTGGAGGTGCGACCGGCCGTTGCTGCCGGCACCATGTTCAACGACGATAGACCGGCCGTACCCCTCTCCACGGCGGCAGCCACCGCCGAGACTCCGGCATTCAGCTGGAACGATATCCTGGCGGCCAAAGAAGCCATATCCGGCATCAGTCAGGCTTATGTCGAGGAAGAGCGGGGCTATTACCTGGAGGATGCTCCACTGCCGTCACCCCCGGCTGTCGGCAGCAGCGGTGGTGGAAGTGCAGCCGCTTTGCGGGAGCGAATGCTCCTGCAGGAACAATATATGGTCTGGGTGGTGTTGACCACTGCCGATTATATGGCCGCCTATGATCTGGCTTTGCAGCACGGCAGCCCCATTACCGATGATGATGTAAGGGCCGCCCGGCCGGTGGCCGTGATCGGGGAGAAGCTGGCAGCCAGGCTCTTTGGGGAAGCCGACCCGCTCGGCAAGGAAATAAAGCTGCAGAACAACCTCACCTTGCAAGTGATAGGCGTCATGGCCAAAGATCCCCGTTCGGTAACCCAAATACAAAGAGGGCCGTTCAGCGCCGATGAATTTGTGCTGGTGCCTTTAACAGCCATTGGGGACGGGCGGGTGGATTCTTTCCAGTTGCTGCCTGCGGCCCATGCCGATATCGCCAAAGTGACTGCCGCCTTGCGGGCTTATGTCCAGACCCGCTGGGGCGCGGCTGTGGCGGTATGGTCCAACTATGAACAATTCCGTTTCCAGTGGGCGGAAGCCCTGAAAGTGGCTCTTATTTTCGGGATTTTCAGCTCCATGGCTTTGTGGATCGCGGCCATCAACATCCTGAACCTGATGCTGGCGCGGGTATTGCGCCGCTCCCGTACCCTTGGTTTAGCCCTAGCCCTGGGCGCCACCCGCCGTATTCTCTTCCGGCAGTCGCTGGCGGAAGCTCTGCTGTTGGGAGGAGCCGGCGGGGTGTTGGGCGTGGCTTTGTCTGCCGGAGTGGTAGCGCTGTTTACAGCCATGACTCAAGGCGCGCTGCAGGCGCTGCCCTGGACGTTTTCCGGTGCTTTTGCGACGGCTCTTGTTGTCGGCCTGCTGTTCGGCATATACCCGGCCATGCAGGCGGCGCGGGTGCAGCCTGCGGCAGCCTTGCGCCTGGAGTGAAAGGAGTGGCGGATCATGTGGGTGGAGACTATCAGGCACACCTGGCGCCAGGCGAATAAACGGCCTGTGCGCACCGGGCTCATCCTGTTGCAGGTGGCCTTGGGAGTATGGGCGGTGACCACCATTCTCGGCGCCCTCTTCCTGTTGCAGGGCCGCCTGGACGACCGGCAGTATACCGACGTGTTGTTTTGCCGGGTGATAGAACCGCTGTACGATGCATCGGGGCAGCGGGCAGGCTATCGCACCCTGCCCGTCTTCGACGGCTCTGAAGTGGACGCTTTGCTTGGCGGAAGCGACCATCTCAGCTCTGTTGCCATAGCGAATTATGCCTTGTATGATGTGGCCAAAGTGGCTGAGAATTGGTGGCAGGTGAACGGGGTGGAGATGGTGAGCGCCGGATATGGGGAAATCGCCGGCCTGGATATGCTGCAGGGCTCCTTCTTTACCACAGAAGATGTGGTGCAGGGCAACCGGGTCGTTCTGATCTCGGATCAGGCGGCCGCCATCCTTTTTCCCGACGGCGAGGCTCTTGGTAGGGAAATCACCTTCTATCATTCTCAAAACCGCGACTTTGGCGACACATTTACCGTGGTGGGCATATTCCGCACTCCCGACGCCATGAAGCGCATCAGTTATAACCAGGTGCACTATCTTATACCTTATATATCCTACAGGACGGCAGTTGCCGATCAGGGGAAGGGGAGCGGTTCCAGTGCCGGAGAAGGTGCCGGTATGGGCGCTACCTCCGGGGTCGGTGCAGGTGTCGGCACCACCTTTATCACCTTGAGCTATAGGCTTTATGCCAAAGCCAAGCCCGGAAAAACCGCCGAAGCCATGGCTGATATGGATCTGATCCTGCGGCAGCTGCATGGGGAAGACGTGCCGATAGAGATCATCAGAGGGACGGGCGGTCCGGCAGACGACATCGCCGGTGAGATGACCGGGCCCCTTTTGATCCTGGGAGCGCTGGTACTGACTGCTTTGGTTGTCGGCTCCATAGGAATATTCACCACTATGTTGATCTCGGTGGTGGAGCGGACGAGGGAGATGGCCCTGCGGCGGGCTTTGGGTGCCACCCGTGGCGCCGTCGTGCGTCAGGTGGTGATGGAAGCCATGCTGCTCTCCTTGGCCGGCGGCTTGGTAGGGGTGGTGGCGGCAGCCTTTACGGGCACAGGCATCATGCAGGCTCTCTCCAGCAACTGGGGAGCAGCCGGATCTTTCACCGGCGGCCTGCCTCCTCCGGCGGCATTGTCGGCCCTTGCTCTGGCCATCCTGGTCGGTGGGTTGTTCGGTCTTTATCCGGCCTGGCAGGCAGCAGCCATTCCCCCAGCGGAAGGGATTAGGGAGGGAATCATATGAGCAGTGGTGGTGAAGAATCGGCATCGGTATCAGCATCAGTATCGGCATCTGCATCGGCTTCCGCCCGGCAGAGAACCATCAGCCAAGCCTCCGGACGGCACCACCAATCCATTCTGGATGATGTCCGGGCCAAAAGACGCACTCCGGCCTCCACTGCTGTCCGGTCAGGGGTAGGGAAAGGGATAGGGGAAAGGGAAGGCGACGGCGCCAGCCGCACCAGCCTGCTGCGGCGCTGGTGGGTGCTCGGGCAAAACAGCCGCCAGATGCGCCTCGCCCTCTTCGTCCTAGTGGTACTGGCCGCCTTAATCGGCGCACCTGCCTATTATTTGTGGCCCAAGGATACCATCCCGGTGCTCTCCCAATACTCCGTCACCACGGCGGAATGGCGCACCTTCCGCAAGCTGATCGGTGCCGGAGGGCAGATAGAGGCGGCCGAGCGGGCCGAAGTCATGGCACCCGTCGCTGGCGTAGTCGCCCGGCTCTTCGCTGCCGAAGGAGACTATATAGAAGCCGGTGAACCGCTGCTCCAGCTCGCTTCTTCTCAGGTGGAAGAGAAACTGGCCCGGGCCGAGCAGGCGTTGGAAAAAGCCAAGCTGGAACTGCAGCTTGCTGAGCTCGACATGGAGCTCAATAAGAAAAGAGCGGAAAGTGCCCTGGCAGAGGCAGTGATGGAAGAGGAGGCACTCGCAGCCGAACTGGCCTTGCTCACAGAACTGGCGGCCATGGGAGGCGTTGATCCCCAGGAGTTGGCTCTGAAAAGGACAGCTTTGGCCAAAGTCCGGCAAAAAGTGACCGATCTGCATTTCGAGCAGCAGATCATGGCCCGAAAGGATACCTTGCGCCTGGAGGCCGCCCGGGCCTCCCTGAAGTCCTGCGAAGAAGATCTGGCTTTAGCCCGAGAGGAGATGGAAGCCCTGGTGGTGCGCTCGCCGCTTTCCGGCCGGGTGACGAGCCTGAAAGCCCGTTTGCACAGTCCTGTGGCCGTCCAGTCGCCAATAGCCGAAGTCGCTGCCGTGAAGCCGTTGCGCATCCGGGCCGAGGTGCCGGCGCATCAGGCTGCCCAGGTCACACCGGGCTTACCTGCTTCCGTAACCACCGGTCAGAACACCTATCCAGCTCACGTGACGACCGTAGCCCCGCAGGCCGTCAACGGCGCCACCGGCATGGTGGTCCCCGTCTGGCTGGAGTTTACCGAAGAGACAGAAGGTGCCATTCTCAATGCCCCGGTGACGGTGGAAATCGAGGTCGGCCGGCGCGACCAGGTGCTTTGCCTGCCGCGCGGCGCCTATTTTACCAGCGGAGAGGCCAAGTATGTCTATGTAATCGAGGGAGATCGGGCGGTGCGGCGGGAAGTGCAGTATGGCGACATCGACGGCCACTTCTTTGAAATCAGGTCCGGCTTGGCTCCCGGAGAGCGCATCATCAGCAGTACCTATGATGGGTTTAAAGATTACGAAACGGTACGGCTGCAACAGCAACAGGCCAGGTGAGTGCCGGGTGAACAAGGAGTAAGGTGATGAGGATATGATTGAGCTGCGCCGTGTAACGAAAATATACCGGATGGGTGAGCAGGATGTGCCAGCTTTGGCCGGGGTGGATTTTCATTTGACCCGCGGCGAATTTGTCACGGTGATGGGTCCTTCAGGTTCGGGCAAATCCACCTTGCTGCACATATTGGGCTGTCTTGATGTGCCGACCTCCGGACAGTACCTGCTGGAAGGAACCGACATCACCACCTTGAGCGAAAGAGAGCTGGCTGCCATTCGCAATCGGCATTTCGGCTTTGTCTTCCAAAGTTTCAACCTGTTTCCCGAAATGACGGCCTGGGAAAATGTGGCCATGCCGCTAGTGTATGCCGGCGTGCCGCCAAAGGAACGGCGGGCTAAAGCTATGGAGTTGCTCGCCGCCGTGGACATGGAACACCGGTTACATCACTTTCCGGCGCAGATGTCGGGCGGTGAGCAGCAGAGGGTGGCCATTGCCCGCGCTCTGGCCAACGACCCCACTTTGCTCCTGGCCGATGAGCCGACAGGCAACCTGCCCTCCCAGCAGGGCGAAGAGGTGCTCTCTATCTTCAATCGCCTGAACGACGACGGCATGACCATTGTCCTCGTCACACATGATCCAGCTATCGGCCGGCGGGGCCAGAGGCTGATCCGGCTCTGCGACGGCCTTATTGCGGATGATCAACCATTGCGAAATGTCACTGGGTGAAGTGGTGCAGATGTATGGCATTTCCTCAGTGACCTTGCCCGGGAGTTGGCGAGGCACAAACATTTTTGACGGAAACCGGGTATGCACTCCATCTTGATTTGACATTTATTCCTTTACTTGTCTATAATTCCGGTAGCATGCATTTTGTAAACGCGGCAGGCAAGGCATATCGCTCAACGATCGGAGTGCTCAATTAATGAAATCTATATATAAGCCGTTTGTGTACCTTTTACTCTGGCTTGTGCTGCTCGGCACGGTAGCCTTCGGGGAGGAGACCGTACTGCGCATCGGCACCACCAATATGGTGCAGAGCGCCAATGCCTTTGGTGACTATTACCTGACGATATTTACCAAAATTTCCAACCTGACGCTTTTCCGTATGAACGCTCGAGGAGAGCTGGTAGGGCAGCTTGTGACCGGATACCAGGTATCGGCGGATAATACCACCTGGCACTTTGAAATTGCCGACGATCTGGTCTGGAGCGACGGCACGCCGCTCACCGCCGCCGATGTCTGTTTTTCCATGGAATATTATGCCCGCCATGATCCCCAGGCGGGATGGCTGAAGGAAACCCTGGTGGAAACCCATTGCCGGGGGAACGAAGCCACCTTAAAGTTTAATAAACCATACAATAACCTTGATCTGGAATTCACCAGCTTCAATATTCTCCCTAGCCATATCTGGTCCAGGATAGAGGCGCCGCTGCAATACCGGAATACCGGTGCCTATGTCGGCAGTGGCCCGTTTTATCTGGCCGGCGTTGATCTTAATGCCGGTGTCCTGACTTTCAAAAAGAACCCTTATTGGCGACGGCAGGCTCCCCAGGTGGACAAAATCGAAATTCACCTTTACCAAAACGAAGATGTGATTGCCCTGGCCCTCGAACGGGGCCATATCGACACCTATTACAAATATGCCGGCTCATATCCTTATCATAATGTCGGCCGTTTGGAGAAAACCGGTCGCTTCGACATCCTGCACCAGATGAACACCGGCCTTCTTTTCCTGGGTTTCAATGTACAGGCGGGCTACCTGACCGACATAAACCTGCGCCGGGCCCTGTCGTATGCCATTGATTACGGCGAGATATTGAAAATCGATGCGCTGGGTTATGGGCGGGTGCCGGGACGCGGCTTCGTCTCCCCGGCGATGGACGGCTATGTGGATCTCGGCCCGCTCACTTTCGACCGGGAAGAAGCCGCCCGGCTCCTGGCTGCGGCCGGATATGTAGATATTAATCGAGACGGCTGGCGGGAAGATCCGGGCGGCAAGAAGATGACTTTGGTGCTGGCGGCCCGCTCCGAATATAGCCGGGTGGTGGAACTGCTTCAGGATTATCTGGCCAAAGTGGGTATTGCCGTGCAGGTGCGCCTGGTCGATCAGACCACCTGGGTCAGCCTGAAGGATCGTTATGCCTATGACCTGACCATCACCAGGACCACGCCGTGGGGTATGCTGATGCATGCCGGTTGGGGCACAGGCTATTACGACAGCCGCAGAACCGGGGCCGGTGTGTTGCATACTGTCGCCGATCCGACCTACCTGGCCTTGTGCGATAAACTCCTGCACACCACCGATGCAGCTCTCAAGCAAAAGCTGGCCCGGGAGGTGCAGGAATACTATGCGGCCAATTTACCCGGCTTGGCTTTGGTCTGGCCGGAGATCGTGACGCCGGTTTCCCGCAGTTGGCAAGGTTGGGAGCCCGATCCGCTCTTCGGCATATATAACGTAGCTACCATGGTTAACTTGCGCAAGGTAGGCAGTCGGTGAGGTAGGCAGTCTATGATGAACAAGACCTGGGAAGATGATTGGCGGCGCTCGCTCCACAGCTCTTCATGCCGCCGCATCATCGATGAGAAGGGTTGGAGCAACGACCGCTTCTGGCGGGAATGGACGGCCTATGCCCAAGTGGTCAAATTGGGTGGGTATCCCGGCAAGCTGGTGGATCTGGTGCAGGCCAACATGGAACCGGGCAGCACGCTCTTGGATATCGGTGCCGGCACCGGAGCCTTTGCCTTGCCTCTCGCCGCTACCTGTCGGCAGATCATCGCCCTCGATCCCAGCCGGCACCAACTAAACCTCCTTGCCGAGCAAGCCCAAGCCCAAAGTATCGACAACATTGTTTTGCAGCAGGCTTCCTGGCCTGAAGCGGCCGCCGCCCTTGTCGAGCCGGTGGATTATTGCCTGGCTTCATATAGCATGTTCACGGACGATATAAGGGCTTTTCTTTCCCGCCTGGCCGAGACGGCACGGCGCGGCTTCTTTATTGTATTTCGTGCCGGGCCGGTCGATCCTCTGCGCACTTTTTGTTATGGACCGGCTTTTGCCGTCGATTATTTGTGCTTATATAACATCCTCCACGATTTGGGCTATTTATGCGATGTGCATATAGTGGAGCGGCAATATATGATCCCCCTCTCGCTGGTGATAGAACAATACCGTTTCTCTCACCGCACGCCGGCAGAGATCGAATACTTCTTGCGGGAAAACGGTCGCCTGGTGGATAAAGACGGGGAGCAGCATTGCCGCCACCGGGTTTTGGATGCGCTGCTATATTGGAAAAGGTCGGTATGAAGAGGAACCTGTTGCGGTATGGTGGAGCTTTCCTGGTCATCGCCAGCCTGAATTTCCTCATTCCGCGGCTGATGCCGGGTGATCCTCTGGCCAACCTGTTGGGGGAAGAATATTACCTCAGCGAGGCGTCCCTCGCCGAACTGCGCCGGGAATTGGGACTGGACCTGCCGCTCTTCCGGCAATACCTTAATTACTGGTGCTCTCTCTTCCGCTTCGACCTCGGTTATTCATATCATTTGCACCTGCCCGTGCGGCAATTGATCGTGGAGCGGAGCCTTTGGACTTTGCTTTTGGCGCTACCTGCCATTATATTAGGTGGGGTGCTCGGCGTCACCGCCGGGGCGCTCGCCGGCTGGCGGGAGACACGGGTGGCCAAAACGCTCACCTTTCTCATTATATCGGTTTACAGTATGCCCGCTTATTTCCTGGCCTTGATCATACTGTACGTTTTTGCCTTCAGGCTCAACTTATTCCCGCTCAAAGGTTTCTACAGCACGGGTGGCTTGCTCGATCTGCTCCATCACCTGGTGCTGCCGGTCGGTGTGCTGACCATCTTTTTGGCGGCGCGCAACTTTATGATCATGCGTGGCAGCGTCAGGCAGGAGAAAAACAAACTATATGTCACCTATGCCCGGTCGCGGGGCTATTCACAGGCAGCAACTTTATGGTCGCATGTGTTCCGGAACGCTTTGCTCCCGGCTATCCCACTGATCGCTCTGGATTTCGGCTTTGCCTTCAGTGGAGCATTGTTTATAGAAATCATCTTTTCCTTAAACGGTATGGGCACATTGATCTACGAGGCGGCCATGGCCCGCGACTACCCCCTTCTGCAAGGAGCTCTGCTCACCATATCCCTGGCCGTCATCCTGGCCAACTACCTGGCAGAAAAGTTGTATAATATTCTTGATCCCAGGACGAGGTGGCATGGATGAGGCTGAGGCTGAGACTGAGACTGAGACAGAGATGGCCCCTCACCGGTATCCTGGGTGCCGTCTTGCTGGCCGTTTTTGTGGTGGTGGCGGCAGGAGCCCCTCACCTGGCTCCATACGACCCCTGGGAAAGATTCGACCCCTACCAGCCGCCTGATCGGGTGCATTGGCTGGGCACCAACGATCGCGGCCACGATATCTTCTCGGAATTGATCTACGGTGCTAGAACCACCCTTTTAGTAGGCTTTCTCGCCGGTTTATGTGCCACCGGCATTGGTGTTACTATGGGTGTGACGGCAGCATATAGCCGCGGCACAGTCGATCAGATCCTGATGTCCTTGACGGAAGTGGCTGTCTTGATACCAAAATTGCCGCTGATCATCATCCTGTCGGCCTTCCTGCGCCCCGGGCCGCGAGCCGTCGCCCTGGTCATCGGCTTGCTGTGGTGGCCGGCTACTGCTCTTGTGGCTCGTTCAGCCGCTTTGAGCGTGCGCGAGAGCAATTATGTCAAAAGCGCCCGCAATTTTGGCCTTCCCGGCTGGTACATCGTCATTACCGATATTTTACCCAATATTTCCGGGGTGGTTTGGCCACGCCTCATGCAGTCCGTAGCCGCTGCGGTGGGCACGGAAGCTTCCCTTTCCTTTCTGGGCATAGGTGATCCGAGCGCCAAAAGCTGGGGTTTGATGCTGAATCATGCTTTTTCCCGAGGCGGGGTGGTCAACGACATGTGGTGGTGGTATTTGCCGCCCGGTTTCTGCATCAGCCTCTTTATCGGAGTGGTGCTGATGATCGGCCTGGCGGTGGAAGAGGTACGGTAGCAAAACCGGCCGGAGCCGGCTTAGAGGCTTAAAGGCAAAAAGGCAGGGTGGGAATTGCAGCCGCGGACACTGCTATCCATCGAAAACTTATCGGTCACTTTCCCGACCAGACAAGGGCGGGTGGAGGCTGTGCATGATATGTCCCTATCCCTCAATTACGGCGAAACGCTGGCGGTGGTAGGGGAGACCGGTTCGGGTAAATCCGTGGTGGCCACGGCGCTGCTGCGCCTTTTGCCGCCTTATGCGCTGGTTATAGGCCGCATCATCTGGAAAGGCCGGGATCTTCTGGAGCTTTCCGAGAAAGAAATGGACGATATCAGAGCCAATGAGATCTGCAGCATCTGGCAGAATGCCGCCCTGGCTCTCAATCCGGTCAGCACCGTTGGTCGCCAGCTCACCGCCTGGCTGTGCCGTTTCCGTGACGTATCGCCGTCTCTTGCCGCCGGTATGGTCAAGCAGTCTTTTCAACGGTTGGGGCTGGCCGATCCGGAAACGGTCTATTGCTCCTATCCCTTTCAACTCTCCGGCGGCATGAACCAGCGGGTATTGAACGCCACGGCTCTCTTCTACGGGGCTTCTTTGCTGATCGCCGACGAGCCGACAAAGGGATTGGATACGGCACTGGTCGCCAATGTGGCGGCGGAGATCAAGAAGGTGCAGGAAGAGACGGGCTCCGCTTTGTTTTTGATCACTCACGATTTTCATGTCGCCTCATATCTGGCGGAAAAGACGGCCGTGATGTATGCCGGGCAGATAGTGGAGGTAGCCCCCACAGCGGAGCTTATCGCCGCTCCCCACCACCCCTACACGCAAGGCTTGCTCGCCGGGCTGCCGGAGAACGGCTTCCAGCCGCTGCCCGGTTCTCCACCGGCCGCCACCGATCCCCCATCCGGCTGCAGATTTCACCCCCGCTGTAAGTATGCCGCTCCTATATGTCAAACAGCAGAGCCGCCGGGCCAAGAGGTGGGGCGGCGCCTGGTGAGGTGTTGGCGTTTTTGCTAGAGGTAGTGGATATCAGCAAGACTTTTTATATAAACCGCAGGCGCCGGATCGATGTTTTATCCAATATATCTTTCAGCATAGCCCGTGGTGAGACATTCGGGCTGATGGGAGCCTCCGGTGCCGGAAAAACCACTCTGGGATTGATCATCGCCGGAATTGAGTCGCCCACCGACGGGGAGATCCGCCTGAGAGGTGAGGTGATAGCCACCCCACGTTATCAGCGGAAAGGCTCTATCCCCATGCTTTTTCAGGATCCGGAGAGCGCTTTGAATCCCCGCAAGACCATCCGCCGCTCCCTGGAGGATGTGCTCTGGCGCCAAGGGGTGGCGCGCCGGCAGAGGCCGGCCGTTATTAAAAAGGCTCTTCAGATGGTAGGGTTATCGGAAGAGGTTCTGGAACGTTTCCCTCAGCAATTGTCCGGCGGCCAGAACCAGAGGATCTCCCTGGCCAGGATCATGCTTCGGCAACCATCTTTTGTGATTCTGGACGAACCCACATCAGCCTTGGATGTTTCCGTGCAGGCACAGACCCTGCACTTGCTGAAAGACCTGCAGCAACGATTGCATATCGGCTACCTGCTCATCTCTCACAACCAGGCGGTCATCAACTTTATGTCCCACCGCCAAGGGCGGCTGGAAAACGGGCGGTTGGTATAAACACAGGGTATCGGCCGTGGTCAGGTGCTTGAGAGCGCTTCAATAGGATGCCTAACATTATAACCATAAGCGCGGGCGTTATTGAGATCAGACAAAATGGCGCAAATGAGTATCGAGGCATCGACAACCGCTTTCAAGAACTATTCTCCCTTAACAATGGTATCTATTCGTCGGATTCAGTTTGCCTTAATGCATCAAGAATGGATTGTGTCTGCACATTCACCTGTTCGGCACGCAGTTTAACAACCTGATTTTCCGTTATCTGTACCGAGGCGCAGGCCGTGCGCATCAGGGTGGCGGCGGGAACACCACCGGATATCGTCGATTTTCACCCCAACTACTTCTACGGCATGGCCAGGGACGGCATCCTGCTTGACCTGAGTGAGCTGTTGGGCAATGATCCCGCCTTTGATCTGAACGACTTTTATAAACCGGTGTTGGATGCCTTGACCGTGAAAGGCAAACTGTACGGGATTCCGCAGAGAATATCCTATTACCATCTATATTATAATGCGGACTTTTTCGGTGCTGCCGGCCTGCATCCTCCGGCCGCCGACTGGCTCGACAGGAGCTGGAACTGGGAGGCCTATTTACAAGCCGCCCGCAAGCTGAGCATCGATCAAGACGGCGACGGGGTAATCGACAGGGCCGGTGGTACCTTCGGCCAGGTGATCGGCCACCTGGTTTACTGGTTTGCGCAAGGCGGCACAGGGCTCTTCGATCCGGATTATACCAGGCTGAACCTCGGCAGCAGCCAAGGTATTGAGACACTGCGCTATCTGGCGGACGGCTTTTCGCACGGTGCTTTCCGCTGGGGACCGTGGAACGATTTTGCCTCCGGGAAAACAGCCATGCTCAACGAGACTCCGGCGGTCATTCAACTGCTCCGTGATGCCAAAATGGCTTATGGCTGGGAAGTGGCGGCTCTGCCGCAGGGACCGGCCGGCCCGGCGACGTCGCTGCAGCCCGTGCCATATGCCCTGATTGCCACCAGCCCCCATAAGGAAGAAGCGGCCGAGTTCTTTAAATTCATGTTCAGCAAGGAAATGTCCCAGCGGCAGTCGGCTGCCGGCATCATCATCCAGCCCAGGCGTTCGGTGGTCACCAGTCCCGCCTTCCGGCAAGGGCTCGGGGTGGCGAATGCCAAAGCCGTCCTGGATGCGCTAAATTATGCCACTCCCATCCCGAACCATCTGCAGAACTTCACCACCATCTCCAATACCATTTTCTCCATGGTCAACAAAGTATGCGCCGGGCAGATGGCACCGCAACAGGCCATGGCCAGTATCGAAGACCAGATTGCCGCTCTGCTGGCAGAAGGGCGATAACGGCAATTATCGGTAATTAACGGCAACACCGGCGTAAACGGCGATAACGCTGGGCCTATCACCGCCCCGTATGCCCCGTATGGCGCTGCAGGCTAGACTCTAGCTGCAGCGCCATACGCGCTGTTATCCGACGGAGAACTCGATGTTGGCGGCCTGGTGAAAGCCATCCAGCCATTATCTAAGGCCGGTCAACTCCACGAGGCCAATTTGTATCTCGCCGCCGTGGGGATTTATGGTGAGGCGGAAGAGTTTGCTGTCCTGTCCCTGTCCTTGAGTCTCGGCGGTTAGCAGGTATTTGTTCCAGCCGGCACTCGAGCGACCGACGGATGAAATAGAGAATTCGATGGTTTTATATGTCACTCCATCCGGCGACAGTGCGAACTCGATGGCTTGCGGACTGATTAATGGTTCCTGAGAATAGACCGTGACTGCCGCCTTAAGCAAATTAGGAGCTTCCCACTCCAGAAATTGCGGTGTGCTCCCGTCACCCACAGTCAGGCGACTGTCGTCGCCCAGAAAATCGTCGGCTGCTTCCGTGGCATAAACCCAGCCGTCCGAGCGGCTTGAGGTTTGGGCTCTATCCAGCAGCTGACCGAAAAACTGCATCGGGGGCAGGAGTTCGTCGACCGTCTGCCAGAGGTTTTCCACCTTAAAGTTCCCGCTGATTCGGGAGATCCCGCCGCTATGCCGTTCCACTTCCACCGTCAGTTGCCGGCGACCGTCGCTGAAAGAAAGGGAGTCGAACTCCAGCTTATCCGGGATGACCTCGCCTTGGAATATCAGCTGGTCGTCGATGGAGATATGCACCCGGCGTATTTCGGCAGCCGGCAAAAGCGATTTGATCGTGATAATGCCCTTACCGGTCACCACGTTCCGGGCTCCAGGCGTCATAATCTCTATATTTTGCACGCTGAACATGAGCTCACGCAGGGTGCGCCTACCGTTCACTTCTGCCACAAGGCGCAGGCTGTGCTCGCCTTCGTCCAGGTTGGTGGTGTTTATGGGTATCTCCAAGGAAAAGCCGGGACCCGCAAAACCGCCATCAGCAAAGCCGGCATCGGCGGCAAAGGTGTCGGCGGTCAAGCCGGCCACAGCCACCCGCTCAGAGAAGAACTCGGCTCCATCGATACTGACAGTGACATCAACAGATAGACTTGTCTTCTCGTCTGCTTCACCTGCCCCCAGGACGACACCGGCCAGTTGGAGCAGGCTGGTACCGGAGAGCACCACGGGTGTTCCGGATGTGTGCGGGGTAAACTGGAGGGAAGTGATGGTCACCAGCGGCTCGGCAAAGGTCAACTCCCGGCGTTCATCCGGACAAAAAGGACCGACCTCGGCAGGGGAGAGCGGACCTTGCACCAGGGGAAATCCCTGGTATTCAAAGGCGCCCACATCAGGATGTTCGTCCCGGAGCTTGCCTTCGATGTCGCGGGTTACATAACCATAAGCATCTCCGACCTCTATTGCATCGATCGTAGGACTCCCGGCAACGGGGTAATAAATATCGTCGAGGCTTCTCATAAGCTCCAGGTCGACCGGTATAAAACTGCCTTCGGAGGAGGAAGACAGACCCAGCAAAGTGTTGACCGGACCGCTGACCATGTTACCCACCCACCTGATGCCGTCGTGAGACAACAGATTCCGGTAGCTGCTGCCGATGATGTGGTTGTAGTTGTTGCCGGCCACCAGCAAATTGTGGGCCACGGTGGTGCGCCTTGGTTCCAGCGGCCAATCGCCCCGCAGGTCGAAGTTGGCATTATTGTTGATGAAGGTGTTCATCACCACCTCCACCTCATCCATCTGCACATATTCGGCTCCTGAATAATAAAGCTCGCCTTTAGGCAAAGCATACGGATCCTCAATGCTTCCCCGACCGAAGATAATAGCCGGCCCGGCTAAATCGGCAAAGTAATTATTGAAGATCTGCTGCCTGAAGCCATATATGCGGACGCCGCCGGTACCAGGTTTGCCCTTGCCCAGGAAATAATTTCCATAGATGGAGTTGTGGTGGCCGAACCGCAGAACTACACTGCCGGCTGTTTCCAGAAAGGTGTTGTAACGGATGATATTGCCGCTGTCTTTGATGGAGATGATCTCCGATTTTTCGCCGTCGGCCTGTTCGAACAAGTTGTATTCAACGATGGTGTGCGCCTCGATATGGGCCATATCGCGATAGCCGGACGAGCCGAGCCGGATCACTTCCATGCCGTTGATACCCAGTGGAGCCATGTGGCGAAAGTGATTGTGATCAATCCGGGTGTGCCTGGGCGTGGTGTCGATGCCCTGATTTCGCCCCAGATCGGCATTGACGGCAATATAGCTGCCGTTGTGCACTTTGTTTTCGAATAGGTTGTGATCAATGCGGTTATATCCACCCCGGCTGCCGTCAACGTTTATCCAGTCCCGCAGCGAGGTGCCGCCATATTCTTCTTCCAGGGCAAAGCGGTTGCGGGTGATCCTGGCGCCCAGAGCATCATGCAAGATAACGGCGCTATTCTCCCTGCGTCCCGAATATCCGGGGGCTCCGCCGGATGAAAGGCGGAAATCCAGGCCTTCCACCACTATGTAACTGGAGTTTTTAATTATAAATTGGGCCGAGCCGCGCATGACGGCTTGGCCGATGTTCTTCGCTGCAATGACGATCGGCCGTTCTTCCGTCCCATGTTTGCCTTCGATGATGACCGATGTATATCCGTAATATTCGCCGTCTTCCAGGATGATGGTGTCGCCCGGCATAGCGGCGGCAATGGCCGCCGTAAGCTCGGACAGCGATTGCACGAACGTCAAACGCTTGGCCTGATTGATATATGGCCGGGAGAGGCCGGAAGCATCGGTGTATGGGAGGGAGAAGACGGCCGCCGGATCCTGCCACCGGACTCTTTCCACAGGCGCCTTCTCCGTTTCCGGCAGCACCTGTTCCAGGCGAGCATCGTCGAACCAGATTTTGCCTTCCCGGGCTTCCCAGGCCCACAGGCCGAACACCAAATTCCAGTCGGCGGCATCCGGCCATTCGAATTCTACGGCCGCATACTGCCAATCCGGCGAGGGCGCCAGATTGAGATAGACGTTAGTCATGTGCGGACGCCGCTCCACGCCCAGTCTGCCTTTGGGATTGCCTTCCGTCTTGTAATATACGGAAAAGCGGTATTTTTCTCCGGGAACCGGTTTCACTTGCAGGTCCATGTTATACCGCAACCGTTGCGACCAATCAAGCCTGGCTACGCTGCTGTCGGAGTCTTTCAGGGCGGCGGCCACGTCTACCAGGGCGGAATATTTGCCGCTCCTGGCGTCGGTGGATATCTGCAGACCATTTCTATTGCCCATCGGTACATAGCGCGTCCATCCCGGAAAATCGTTATTGACTACATCTTCAAATCCGGGATTGGTCAAAAGGTTGGCTTCGCCGGAGTCGACCGGTGCCTCCGCGCCGGCGGCGGCCGCCGCAGCCTGAGCCTGGCTCGTCAGCAGGACCGGTGCGAAAGCCATGACCAGAATGGCGACGAGGCCACAAAGCTGGATAAGGCGTCTCGCCACCGAAAGCGGGAGCTGGTGTGGGAGCGGGAGCGAGATGAGGAACGGGTAAGGATGCGGGAACTGGAGCGGAAGCGAGATGTTCATATTCTGCCTTTGCTCCTTTCTGTTGTTCTGATATTTTAAAATGCCGCTCCCCCTAGCAGGCGAGGTGGCCGGCTAGGGGGATGGTGAGGTAGTCGACTAGGTTGGCCGACTTGGGGCCGACCAGGTGGCCGACGATCGGTCGGCTGACCGTCTAAAAGGCTTTCCCATGGAAAATACGCCTGTATTCCGGTTCGACAGCGAACTGTACCTTTTCAAGCACTTCGGCCGGCGGAATTTGCTTATTCCACATCTGGTTTATGTAATTGCTCAACTGAGGAAGTACATAATTTACGAATAGCGGTGGGTAAATTTCGGCTGCAGTGGGCATCAACTCTATCATACAGATGGCTCTCGGATCGGTGATCTCCCGCTTTTGTACCAACTCGAGTATGGCATCAACTCTGGTGGGGACGGTCTTCGTCATGCGATACCAGTTCATCTGGGTGTTTTTGTCGATCAGATAGCGGATGAATTCCGCCGCAGCCACAGCGTTTTTGGCCCCTTTGGGAACCACCGCCGAGTAACCGGACGACATGGTTATCAGCCTGCCCTCAGGCGGGTAGGGGATGGTGCTTACCCACCATTCCATATCCGGAGCCTGAACCGGCAGCGTCCCGAGGAGGCTCGTGCTTTGTACGCTCATGGATACTTTGCCGGCCATGAAGTTATTGCCGGCGCTGGTGATTGCCGCAGTCGAGTATTTATCGGCATACGATTCAATCCATCTTAACGCCGCGAGGTGAGCTTCATTATTTGTAAAGGTCGGCAGCATGGTGTTATAGTCGAAAACATTACCGCCGAACACCCAAAACCATCCAAGCTCCAAGCCGAAATTGCCGCCCCTGGGGGAATAACCTTGCCTTTCTATCCGGCCCTGAGCATCTCTGCGGGTGAGTTTGGCGGCATATTGATCCAGCTCATCTATGCTTTTCGGGCCTTTTCTCGGGTCCAACCCCACCTCGGCGAAATGCGTCTGGTTGAAGTAGAGACCGCGGGCATCGGTCTGAAAATGTATGCCATAAACGCTGTCCCTAAACATCACGTAGTTTTTTATGTTGGCGGCATATGGGATGGCATACAGAAACGAAGGGTCTATAATCTCCCTCAGATCCATAAAAAGGCCGTCCTCAATGGCCAGGCCGATGAGGATGGTACCGTCCAGAACGACCACATCAGGCTGTGCGCCGCCGGCAATGGCCGTTTTCAGCGTCTCGATACCCACTCCCGACATACCGATATGCGGCTGCACAGTCATGCGCACTTCCACGGAGGTATTCTGCTCGTTAAAATCCTGCACCAGCTGCATCATATTCTCAGTGTAGTTGGCGATGCCGCCCCACCAAAAATCGACCACAGTTTTCTCCTTTGCACAGGTAGCCGACGGCGACACGAGCGACAAACAAACAATAAACACTATTGCCAATACCGACTGTTGTAACTTTGACATGCAAACCCTCCATACTTTTAATATTTGTGGTGATACGATGAGGCCGAATCCAAATTGTGCTAACCTACATAAATCATAATACCACATCAGCAGCATATACACCAGGAAAAGGCAGGAATACCAAATAACATAAATATTTTAAGTTTATATAGCCACATAGAGAACAAATATTGTGATTTTAGTATTCAGGACGGCTGGAGGGATATTACTTTGGGACCAGTGAATTATTATGTGAGGCGTAATTAATACCGCCACCGGCCGCCGGCGGTCAAAGTCCATGCCGCAGACGCAGAAATTGGGCGGGCAGAGAAAAGGCGTTGCCGGAAAGAGAATCAGTTTTAAGGAGTGGTTTTATCAATGAAGGCTGTTGCTAAAGTATTGGCGGCAATAATGCTTCTGGCTGTGCTCATGGCCGGAGAAGCTTTTGCTGCCAGGAAGATCGTCGTAATAGATGCTACGGGAAACATCAAGGGTACAGAGCAAGCAGCTGCCGAATTTACCAAAAGGACCGGTATTGAAGTCGAGTGCATCGCCACTACCTGGACTCAGTATGAGACCAGGGTGCGTTCCATGATTGCCGCCGGTTTGCCGTTCGACGTGGTGCGGGTGGACCAGGCCAGGGCTTACCAGTCCAAGGCGTTGGACTTCATCGTACCGCTTGACAAATATATGGAGCGGGATCGCTTTGATAAGTCGGATTTCCCCGATCCGGTGATCAACTATTGGGCTTTCAAGCCGACAGGCCAGCACTTTTTCATCCCCTATGAGGTGTCCTCCACCGTGCTGTGGTACAGCGCCGCTCACTTTAAGGAGGCCGGTTTGGAGCGGCTGCCGACCAGGTGGGGCCACAGCGCTTTGCAGTGGGACAGCTTTGTCGAGACGGCCCGCAAGCTGACGCGGGATCTCGACGGCGACGGTAAGATCGATCGCTGGGGTCTGGAGTTTCCCACCCAATTCGGCTGGCTCTATGTCGGCATATGGGGTCAGCAATGGGTTGATCCATATAACAACCGCTTCCTCGGGGCTACCCCGCCGCTGATCGACGCCATCAACAAATGGATGGATCTCTCGCTCACCTATATGGTGACGCCGCGGTGGGGAGCGCACAGCGGGGTACAGTATTCCATGAGAATAGGGCAGACGCCGCCGCCGGCCTTTGCCGCCAATACCCAGGCGTACGAACTGGCCGTGGCGCCGATGCCTTGGGGGACTCAGTCGGCCATGCAGGGCGGCATCAACGGCTGGGCCATGAGCAAGACGGCTCAAGATCCCGAAGCCGCCTGGGAGTTTATAAAATTCTTTACCGCCGACGACGGGGTGATGTACTGGGCCGACTACCGTTCCGGGAACGCTCCGGTAGTGAATCGCCGGTACTACCGGCAGTGGACCGAACAATTCCAGACCCGCTATTCCCTCACACTGGAGGATGTCTATTCCATGCTGGAAGGGAGCAACTACTTCTGGGATGTGCCGCTCTTGATCTCTCCGAACTGGACGCAGATACAAGGCCCCTTCATCGCCGCCTTGACTGCTGTGGCTAAAGGCGAAAAGAGCACAGCCCAGGCCATGGGGGAGATCGAAACCACCATCAACACCTTGCTGAAGGAAGCGCCCTTCACCTGGTGATAGTGATAGAAGCTTAAGCATAAGCATGGTCTATGCATGGACATGAGCGCATTGATATAAACTCTGGGGCGGCTGTAGAAAGCCGCCCCAGCGCATTTTCGATTGTTATATCTGTTGTTATATCTGGGGTCTGTTATTTTGCCGTGTTATCATCGGTCATCCGTCCGTTATTTCTGTTTGCCGCTGAGGATCACGGCGCCCAGCTGCAGCTCGTCCGCGGAGGCCGGGGGGAGAAGTTGCAGGCGCACATACCCGGTTTCCACCCCGGTCGGTACGCTGCCGAACAGTTCCACCTTGTGCCATCTGTTGCCTGCCGGGGACGAAGGCGCTTCCACTGTCATTTCTATGGGAAGAGTCGTCCATGTGGCGTTATCTGCGGAAACAGCCATGGTGACGTTCCCTGCCAACTCCGTCCGGGCGACATATAGCACCACCCGATATTCCGACAACCCATCATCCTGCCAGATCAGGTATTCAGCATCAGCAGCGCTGTCCTCAGCCTTGATTACCCGGCGGCCGGTATCACCCCAGAATTCTTTCTCGCTGTCTTCGGCATAGGTCCAACCTGAGGAGGCCTGCAGGGTCTTTTCTGCACCAATCCAGCCGAACCAGGGGCTGTAGATGGGAGCATCGAAGTTGTCGACGATTTCCCATTTATTGTCTACCAAAAAATAGACATGCCGCCTGATGCTGTCGCCTGTCGCATTGCCGATCACTATCTCCAGCTTGTGCCGGCCATCAGCGAGGCTTGTGGTGTCGATCGTCACCTCGCCCGGTATGGGCGGACGTTCCTTTTGATATATCACCCCGCCGTCATCATCCACCATCAGCGTATATGAGTTGGCCCTGAAATCCTCACCTACATTGATGCTCAACTCCACCGGTAACAGGCCGGTGAAGGTGCTCTGTCCGGCAGCATCTTCGGGGGGATTGATGAATTTCAGATGCCTGTCCGTGGCTGAGGGCGCCAGAGCGACAATGGGTCCTTTGCCGTTGCAGGTGGTCTGCGGGCATTGGCGGATGAACGGGCTGGGGCTGTATTGCTCCGGAACTACTATACCCTTCATCCCGTACATATTGTCGTATACCTTGGTGTTGCCGCCGTCGAAATAGAACTGTTTGAAGGCAAAAGATGGATCGGAGGTGGCGAAGCGGTTGCCGTAGACCGAAAGTTCCTGCGTGGGCACGCCTTTGATACCGATAGGCCTGGTATAAACGGCCATGATGGTGTTGTGATGGATGCGCACGTAATCGCCGGCGATGCGGATTTCCTCCTCGGTGCAGGGGGAGGTAGCGGAACGGGAAGGGCAAAAGTTGGTGCCGCCGTGCATATCGAAGGTGGTGGCGGCGGCATTGTCCAGCGTCAGGTTGTAGCGGGCTTCATAACCGGTGCCGTAGAATCCCGTGCCGGCGACGGCGCAGCGGAACCAGTCGAAGACATTGGCTTCGATCAGGGCTGTACCTCGGGAGATGAGAACGCCGTAACCCAAACCTGTGCGGCGCACGTGATGGATGCTGTTGTGGTGAATGTAGGCCTCTCCGGCTTTGACATTCACCCCGGCATGGCTCCAGTTATATATTTCGCAGTTATCCACCTCCGCCGCATCACCGCTGATATCCACGCCCCGGGAATTGGGACGCCAGGTAGCCGATTCGCCGGCTTCGCCGTCCGGTCCCTCTATTCTCAGCCCGGTGAGCCTGGCCCCGGCCGAGAGCTCGATGAGGGGAGCGGTGTCGTAGTTGCTGCATTTGATTAAGGGTCCGGGACTGCCGTTTAAACCTCTGTCTCCGGCTAAGGTGACACCGGGAGGAATGAAGATGGTCACTTTGGCCTGAGGATTGTCTGCGTTGACATCGATCACCGTACCGGATGTGATATACACCACACTGCCTGGGGTAGCGGCATTCAGGGCCGCCAGGAGCTCCGGCAAACTCGACACCTCAAAGGTGCCGCCGCTGAAGATGCGGCTGTAGCCGGGGCCGCCGCCGACGGGATCGCCGGTGTCATTGGCCTCATGGCCGTAAGCAGGGGACGGGCTGCCGGTGGGCGAGGCGCCCATAGCCGGCGAAAACGGCAGACATAACAGCGAAAAAAGCAGCAGAAAGAGTATTGTTCCCTTTCCCGTAGACATAGATAAAGATGACCTCTCTTCATATAAGAATCAGATCATAGTCCTGGTCCGGCTTCATCTATCTAGCTAGCCGGATATGGGCTGGTAGCGGCGCGGTTTGTTGAGTAGATCAATCATATCATTGGAGTGAACAACGGCTTTCATCTGCGGAGTGCCGTCTTGTTTGCGGCGGGTGATGCTCACCAGTTCATAAGGCGGATCCAGCCGGAAAGGTTTAATCTCTGCCCGGCGCCTCACGGCTCTTTTCGCTGTTTCTTTGATGAGCTCGCGGGCTTTGATCGGATGGAGGTGGATAGCTGCGCCATTATACCCCACGGCGGTTTCTGCCGTCATGCCGGCACCTGTGCCGCGCTTGATCCCCTCTTTGACCGGGGCCACTTCCATTTCGGGGACGAGAGCTTTTACTTCCATACAAGCCGCCAGATCGCCTGAAAGCATAACCATCGGCACATTGAAATAGCCGCAGAAGAGCATGTTGCAGCCGGCTTCTCCCAGGGAAATGCCGTTAATGGTGAGTTCCTCGACAGTGAACGACCCGGTGTGCGCCAGGTGGCCGCCGTCGGTATTGGCTTTGGAATGCTGGCCGATCATGATGGCACAATCGAAACTGGAGTCGCAGCAGAAGGGGTACCCCATTGGCCGGCCGGCAAGCAGGCGGGCTTGCGGATGCAAAAGCAGCGGGTTGATGGAACCGTGGCCGTGACCGTCGACGACGAGTATGTCGGTGGCACCTTCCTCCAAAACTCCCTCAACGGCGGCATTCACCTCCAGGGTGAGGAGCTCTCGGGCTACTTCGTAATATCTGGCTCCGGGTGAGGCGAAATCTACCGAATTGATGACGCCGGCTACACCTTCCTGATCGGTCATGATGTACACTTTCATATGCATGATACCTCCCAGCATATCTGCTTTAAAATTTGCTTTTTAGTCTATAGTCAAAAATTCAACGCAAGGGAATGACGACCTGCTTATATATCCCGCCTCGCTCGGCGGAAAGCTCGAGCTTCAGGGCGGCGGCTTCAGCCCGCACCACCCATTCCAGGGTGTGCGTCTCTCCCGGATTCAGGTGGGCAATTTTCTGCCACGCCCGCCCGATGATCATCTCATCAGCTCCCTGCAGCTTTATCACCGGCAGGGCGTGGGGATACATGGCTGCTCCCTGGCGGGTGATGCTGGTGGATACCGGACCGCTGTTGTGCAAGGTGACGGTAATCTTATAGAGGGCGGAGGCAGGGGCGGAGGCAGGGGCGGAGGTGCGGGTAGAGGTGGGGGCGGAGGCAGGGACGGGGGCGAGAGCCTGAACCTCTGCCGTCACCTCTATTTCCGGACGGTAGGCGGCACACTCCATCACGAAGTCGACGCACCGGCTGCAGATTTCCCCGGTGGCGAACAAGGGAGCGCAGCTCCAGATAGCCCGATGCCAGCCGCCGATCTCCACCCGGCCCAGTTGCGGATGATCAAAAGGTCGCCAGTCGTGGAAGAGGCCATATTCGGGGTAGCTGTCATGACATTGCAACAGGACCAGCCCGATCGTTTCTTCTTTTATCGCCGGGCTCTCAAACTTCTGCCCTGTAGCAATGCCGAAATAGTTATAGCAAAGGCCCGTCTCCACGATAAAGCCCGGGAGGCCGATATGTTCATATACCCAGTCCCGGAAGCAGCCGGGGAGACGCTCCGTCTTTTCGCCGGTTATGGCTTCCTGATAGCCGCTCAAGAGGGGGAAGCCGGTTAGCCTTTCGCCTATGCGGCCGATCTTCTCAATCAGCCGGCTGTCTTCCGGGTATTTGCATATCTCTTTTATGGCGGCACTGGGGTAGAAGATGGCCGGGTTGCCCGTGTGAAAGTCTATGACTCCCACCAGGTTGCTGTGGGCGAGGACGAAGTCGGCCAGCGCCCTGGTCTCCGGCTCCGACAAGGGATAAGGCCCGGCGCCGAGGCAGCCGACGGCCGGTCTCCAGTTGGCCGGGAAGTTGCGGTTGAAATCGTTTACCGTGCGGGAATTCTCGACACGGCCCCCATCCCAGTCATGTATCAAGCCTTCAGGACAAGTGGCATAACAGGGACCGGTGGCACCGGGCGTGTCCTTGGGCACCAGGAGGCGGCTATCTTTACCGGAGAGGCGCATGGTGCCGTATTTTTCGTCCGGCCACCTCATGGTCAAGATGAGGCCGTCGCCGTCCAGATCTTCCGGGAAGGGGACGTTTTTCTGCTTTATAAATAGAGGCTTGCTGCGGGCCACGCTGCCGGGCGCCGATTTGGTGATCACCAGTTCAGCACCGTCCACAGCAAGGCGCGGCACGATATAGATCACCATCTGCTCGAGCACGTCAGCCACCCTGGCATCGGCGGGATATTTCTGCGTCAGGTATTCCAGAAGGTATAGGCCGATCATGGATCCGGTGATCTCGGCGGCATGCATGTTGCCCGTCACCAGGAGCGCCGGCCTCTGCGCCGGCGGCAGGAGCTCTTTATTGGCCGCCACTTCCACACACCAGACGTCCCGCCCGCCCTCGCTCTTTACCAGGGACCACATCTTCGCCAGATGCGGTGCTTGAGCCACGGCACTCTGCAAGGCGGACGTCAGCTCCTCATATGGCGGCATCCGCTCAAATCTCCTATATATCTTATTTAGGCTGTCGTTCCGGCTGTCGCTTATGTTCTCATTTACACTTTTGTCCGCGCTCATGTGCATCCTTATATCCTGCCTTGTCTAAAGATAATGCCCCGGCGTGAAAGAACCGGGGCGGTGGTATATTTCCATCTCAGTAGCCAAGCCAAGTCAACCCAACCAATCCTGCCGGCTACCGCAGGCTGGAGGCCGGGCCCGCCTGGCTGCAAGCCACAAGCTGCACAGCCCAGCCGCTCAGCAGCACGTCGCCTGAGACGGCCGCCGCCTGAGACGACTCAATCGGCTTAATTGCGGGCCCAGAACTCATCCAGAAGCTGGTTGACACCGGTTTGGATTTCCGGCAAGGCCACGGCAGCCGGCACCGCATTGGCCCACATATCCTTCCAGAGCTTCTGAGACGTCATCCAGTTATGAATGCTTGTCCCGTCGGGATGATTCAGAGACAACTGATTGCCCCAGTTCAGAGCATCGATGAAGGCGTTCCAGTTGCTGGGCGGAGCAGGAGCGTTTATAAATCTGTCGACCACATCCCGCTGCGTGGGGATCACGATGCGGGAGGCGGCTATCTGCTGACGCACTTCCTTGCTGAAGAGCCAAGCCAGGAAAGCCTTGGCTTCTTCGGGATGCTTGGTGTTGCCGGGGATCGACCAACCTTCGATGGTGTTGTAAGTGAAGCGGTATTCCTTTCCGTCATAAACAAAGGCCGGCAGCCTCTGGATATCCCAGTTGAACGTGGCTTGACGGTGAGCTGGGAGATCGAATATGCCCACATTGCGCATCGCCACCTGCCCGGTGAGGGAGCCGTTGGCTTGGCGCTTGGTCGGCGGCACATATCCCGGGATGACGCCGTTGCGCAGGTCGACAAAAAGCTGGGTGGAGGCAATGCTCACCGGATTGGCAAATTGGGCTTTCCTTCCGTCGTCGGTATAGTAATTACCGCCCCAGAGAATGGCGGACCATTCAATGGTGTTGAAATCGATGCCATACTGGTCAGGTTCACCGTCGCCGTTCAGGTCTCTCTGCAACCGGCGAGCCATAGTTACCATGTCGTCAAAAGTCCAGTTCCAACCGGGATTACCGAGTCCCGCCGTGCCCAGCAGGTCCTTGTTGTAGAACATCGTATGGGCATTGGCGCCGAAGGGAAGGCATATTTGCCGACCGGCAAAAGCTCCCTGGGCCAGCACCATGGGGTTGATCAGGGCAATGTCGGGGTCCTTGGCCACCAGGTCGTTAAGGGGCATGAGCAGGTTATAGAACGAGTACACGCTCGCCCCGATCCAGAACACGTCCGGAGCGGTGCCGGCGACAATCCATGTCATGATGTTGTTCGTATAATTGCCGGTGGGATAAATCCACTCGATCTCGATATCCGGATGCTGATCCATATACTGCTTGGCCAGTTCTTTAAATAGCGTATGCCGCTCCGTCTGGCTGCAACAGGTCGCCCATACCAACTTGGTTTTTTCTGCTACCACTGCGCTGCTCAAGACCATGACAAGTACCATGACAAATAGACCGAATCTAGCTGCTTTGCGCATATGTATCCTCCCTTTGCCCGGAAAATTCGGCTGTGAAACCGGCGTAGTTCGACAAATCTGCTCCGCCTGACCGGTATGTAATTGGAGTTCTTTCACTGCTATGGTGATTCCTGCATAGTAGCGAACCGCTCAAAGCTGCCGCCGCCATACGGCGTTATAATACTTCCAAACCTGCATTTTATATGATAATATTCTTGGCACCGGTTTCTTTCGCATATGACACCCCACTGCCATCATCACAGCTATCATCACAGCTATCATCATTGCTTTGACCGTTGCCGTCATTATTGCCGTCATTACGGATAAAACTGACCCACCAGACAGCGAAACAGACCGGCTTTGTTCCAATCTCGGGACTCGGGGAAAGAAACCGGAGGTAGCGTGTATGTTCACTGTCCACTTTTTGCTCACATCGTTGGTGGTCGTATTGATACCGGGCACTGGTACTATATATACTGTCTCGACAGGGTTGGCCCGGAATTGGCGTGCCGGTATAGCTGCAGCTGTTGGCTGTACGCTCGGGATTGTGCCGCATCTTCTCGCCTGCGCTTTGGGATTGTCTGCACTGATGCACATGAGTGCTACGGTTTTTTCGATTATCAAATACGCCGGATCGGCCTATTTGCTTTACCTGGCTTGGCAGATGTGGAAGGATACAGGCCAGGTGGCGATCGGCCGGGAACCCGCCGCCACCAATTATGTAACGGTAGCCTGGAAAGGGATCCTACTCAACATCCTGAATCCGAAGCTGACCATCTTCTTTCTGGCTTTCCTGCCGCAGTTTATCACCACAGGTCACCTGTCTGCCTTGCAGCAGCTCGTCGGCCTGAGTGCTGTGTTCATGCTCATGACCTTGATCATATTCTGCATATATGGTCTCATTGCCGGAAGCATCCGCACCCTCTTTGAAGCCATGCCACGAGCCATGCGCTGGATGCAGCGGTCCTTTGCCGTCGTCTTCGCCGGATTGGCGGCAGAGCTCGCTTTGACCGAGCGATAGAGCGCCAAAGTTATTACAGCTTTCCCGCCACATCCGAAACACCCGCACCGCATCTCATCTGCACGCCCTCGCCCCCCCTACTTGGGCATTTTTTTGCAAAGCCGGCCTTGACTCTCCCGCGACGGGAGAGTGTAGCATGGGGGTGTGCCTGCCGGGCAACTGCGCTGCCGGCGCCAAAAAGTACAGGATCATCAGGGAGGCTCATTTATGCTGAAAATCGGCGATTTCTCCAAGCTCAGCCTGGTTTCGGTGAAAACGCTGCGCCATTACGACGAGTTGGGACTGCTCAAACCGGCATTTGTCGATCACTTTACGGGTTACCGCTATTACACCGCAGCCCAACTAGGCAGGTTGAACAGGATCCTGGCACTGAAGGACCTGGGCTTGTCCCTGGAAGAAATCGGGATTTTGCTGCAAGAAGACCTGTCGGTGGAGCAGATCCGCGGTATGCTCCGCCTTCGGCAAGCAGAAGCACAGAGCCACCTGCAGGCGCTTCAGGCTCAAATCCAGCGCGTGGAAGCCCGGCTGCGACAATTGGAAGAGGAAGGTGTAAAGCCAATGTATGATGTGGTCCTGAAAACCGTTCCGGCGCAAAGAGTAGCCTACCTGAGGCGAGTGCTCCCCACATATGCCGGCGTGGGAGAGCTTTTCGGAGAGTTGTTCGCCTACCTGAACCGGTTGGAGGTGCGACCTGACGGTCCCACCATACTGATCATGCATGATCCCGAATGCCGTGATGAGGATGTGGATGTCGAGGTGGCCATACCGGTGGCGACCGCTGTTCCTTCCGGCACTCCTCTCGCCGACAGAGTACTGCCTCAGGTGCAGGTCGCCTGTGTGGTCTATCAAGGTTCATATGAAGGCATCGGCGCTGCCTATAATGCCGTGATGGCTTGGCTGGAGCCCAATGGATACAAAATCGCCGCTCCCTGCCGCGAAAATTACCTGATATCACCCGGCGACACCACGGATCCGGCACAGTTTGTGACGGAAATCCAGGTGCCGGTGGAAAAAGCGTCATAGGCAGGGTAGGTTGATACGGGTAGGTTGATACGGGTAGGTTGATACAGGTAGATTGATACAATGTATCGTCTCTTGTCCCTACTTCTCCTCTTGTCCCTGTTCCGGCTGCACTGTCTGGCCCGCCGGTCCGAGCGGTTCCGCCAGCTCCGCCGACCTCTGGTTTCCCAGCCGCTGCTGCCGTCCCGGCAACTCCTGGTTCACCAGCCGCTGCCGCCCCGGCAACCCCAGAGGCTCAAAAAGGTAGCGGTGGATGTTGGGGGCTATGGCGGCGACAATCGTCTCCGGGTCGGCGGAGGCGAGCGGTTCGATCTTCATGATGTAACGGGACAATGCCAGGCCGAAGAGCTGACTCCCGACGAAGGAGGCCCGGAGCGGGATTTCCTCAGGTGGGATCTGCCCACTCAAGTGTTCCCGCACCCTCCGCACGATCTGGGTAGCGAAGAGCTCCCGCATGAGCCTCGCCGCCACCCGGTTGGAAGCTGCACTGCGCAGGACGCCCATCAGCACCGGACCGCTTGTCGGGCCATCCCATATACATAGAAACAACCGTACCAGTCGTTCCGCCAACCCGGCTTCACCCTGCGCATAGACCTTGGCTATCATTTTATCGGGGTCAAAAGGCAACTCGACTACGGCAAGAAACAATTCTTCCTTCGAGTTGAAATAGTGCAAGACCAAGGCGGGGTCTACCTCCGCCTTGGCCGCTATCATGCGGATAGATGCTTTTTCAAACCCGTGTTCGGCAAAGACCTTGCGGGCCGCGGTGAGGATTGCACCCCGGGTGTCCTGCTTGCCCGGCCTGCGGCCGGCGCCACTGCGGCGAGTCCTTCCGGTTTCTGCCAAGGCTATCACCAAACCGATCTACCGATCTACCAATCTACCGATCTACCAATCTACCGATCTGTTCCGATCTTTTCCGACTCGATGACTGTAAGACTATGGAGTACGGCGGCGCAGCGTCACCGCTCCCAATATAAGCGCCGCCAATATCACCCCGACCAGTATCCATATATCATGCCACATGGTGGCTGTCGGGTCGGCATGCATTCCTACCTCCTGGAGGGCTTCAACGGCATATGTGAGCGGCAAGAAGTCGCTAATGGTGTTCAGCCAGGAAGCCATCTGCTCCCGGGGAACAAAAAGACCACACAGGAGAAACTGAGGAAAGACCACCAGAGGCAAAAACTGCACCGCCTGGAATTCCGTCCTGGCGAAAGCGCTGAAAAAGAGTCCCAAAGCCACCCCAAGCAAAGCATTGATCACGGCGATCATGACGACGAGCGCCGGACTGCCGAGGGTGTCCAGGTCGAGAAACCAGTAGGCGATGGCTGTCACCAGTGAAGCCTGCGCGGCTGCCGCCATCCCGAAAGCGAATCCATAGCCGAAGAGCAGGTCCAGTTTCCCCACCGGTGTGGTGAAGAGCCGCTCAAGCGTGCCGGAGGTCCGTTCCCGTAACATAGCGATACTCGTCACGAGGAACATGATGGTAAATGGAAAGATGCCCAGCATAAGAAGGGAGATGCCGTCAAAAAGCAGTTCGTTGTCTTCCAGAATGTAGTGAAGAAGAGTGAGGAGGATGATCGGCACGCCCATCATGATAGCGATGGTGCGTCTGTCGTGGCGCAGTTGTCGCAGGATTAGTGCCGTCGTGCTGAAGAGAATACGAAGCGACATATTAGCCCACCTCCATCCGGGAGCGTATCAGTTTGAGAAAGGCCTGATCGAGGTCTGCGGTGCCCGTGGTGGCTTTGATCTCTGCAGGCGTGCCGTCGGCAATGATCACTCCCTCACGGATCAGGATGAGACGGTCGCACCGGTTCGCTTCATCCATAACGTGACTGGAGATGAGCAGAGTGGCGCCTTGAGCAGCCAGATCATGGAAATGTCCCCAGAGTTCATCACGCAATACCGGATCCTGACCGACCGTCGGCTCATCAAGAATCAGGATCTCCGGCCGGCACACCAAGGCGCAAGCCAGGGATGCCCGGCTGCGCTGCCCGCCGGAAAGAGTAGCCACCATTTGGTTAGCCTCTCCGGCCAGGCCCACCCTGCGGATGGTCTCGTCTGCCGCCGCCGTGCCCAGGCCATAGAGGGAGGCGAAATAGCAGACATTCTCCCGCACCGTCAGGTCGGCATATACGCTCGGCGTCTGGGTAACATAACCCACTTTGTATCTCAGCTCTTTGGCACCCGCCGGCAGGCCGCACACCACCACACTTCCCGATTTCACGATCTGTACCCCAACAATAGAGCGAAGCAATGTAGTCTTGCCGCTCCCACTTGGACCGAGGAGACCGGTGACTGTGCCTTTTTCCACATAGGTCGTGATCCCGTGCAGCACTTCCTTTCCGCCACGCTCGACCACCAGGTCCTTTATTTCTATAGACCTCTCAATAGGTCTCTCAACAGATCTCTCCATGCTGCCCCTCCTGTAAATGCCTCTCCCGTAAAGGCCATGCCTATAAAGACCACACCTATAAAAGCCACACCTATATTAGTCACACCTGTAAATTCAACGCCTGTTGAATAAATGCTACCACAACACAAGTGTCGGCGCAACATAATCATCAAATCAGCCGGGAAATCATGGCGCAGTTTGGCCGTACCGGAGGGCACCATCAAGCGGCGGTTATATGATGCCAGGCAACAGATCAGGAAGGGGATGAAAGAGATGCAAGAACAAACAACACCTGGGCGCATGAGTTATGCCCCGGCCATGGTAAACCTGTGGGGTGGCTACCAGCTCCCGAACTACCGGTCGGGTCTGCAGCGGAGTTAAAAATGCAGCCATTCATGATGTAACCGATCTATGCATGTAACCAACCTATACATTATGCGATCATCCATCTGCACATGATCGTCCATCTGCACATGATCATCCATCCGCATTTCCCCGAAAAATATGCCGAAAGTAATGTGTGGGAAATTGAAACACATGTTTGCAGATGAGGAGGAATCTGTTATGATAGTAATACTATCGTTATTGGTGAATGGAGGGGAGCCCATTGATCGACAGTATCGAAGTTCCTGTCGCTCTGTTGTGGGAGCCGCTGATTACCACCAGCGATAAGCTGGTGTGGATGGTGATCCGGCTCGATAGGAAGGATAAGTCCATCCTTCCTAAAGACCTTTGCTCCCCGTCCCGCCTGGATGACCGTACCGGCCTCTCCCGGAGCCTGATCTACGATTCGTTGAGGCGCCTGGAAGCTGCCGGGTGGTTTAGACGCCAAAATGGTGCAGGTTTGCCCGAAGCCATCATCAACTACAACAAAGCCCGCCAAACAGACAGATGGGTAACTATTCATGCTGAACTGCTCGCCGGCAATATGCGGCCCAGAGAAGTGGTCACGTATGGCTTTCTGTTGGACAAAAACCACCGTCACTGGAAGGAAGGGTTCACCTACCGCAGCCTCGCCGCATATATGGGTCGTTGCAGCAAAACCGTGCGCCGGGCTATACAAAACCTGGTGCAAAACGGCTGGCTCAACACC
>DULU01000017.1 GCA_012840225.1 Bacillota bacterium | reverse complement strand
CCTAGCCAGTGAGGATGGGGGATGTAGTTTTTTGGCTCAAACAGGCTGGCGGCGGGCCAAAATTCCCAGTATATGGCAATTACCCCCATGTTTTCTTCCAGTATTTTCCTCAGTTAGGCTAATCATGGCCTATCCGGATAGTGTTCAGGAACAAAAACGACACCACCACCAGATGTGAGACAAAAATGGACACGCCGAAGGGTGGGGGTATGATTGAAGGGCTGTGTAAAAGGGTAGATCGAAGGTGGAAGGGTGAAGGGGGAGTAGTGAAGGTCGAAGGAGAAGGCTGCAAATGGTAGTTTTGGCAGGTTGGGAGATCTCTTTCGAGAGTAGAAAGCCTGGAAGAGCCAAGATGAGTGGCCTATCTCGTCCTTATATGTCTTACCGGGGCTGGCTGGAATCGACCAATGAGCAATTTAATGAGTGATATCGGCGAGCGCCACCGGCTAAAGGTCGAGATCGGGGGCCAGGGATTGCCAACATGATCATGCTACTGCATCAAGAGGTTTATCGGAGATGCCCGGCGCCGCATACCTATACTCGTATTGGTTGATGCCATAGGTTATCCCAGCACACCGGGAAGTTCGACGACATCTTGCCGGCTTATCTTCCACCCTCACGAATACCCGGCAAGGCAGGCCGGGAGAGCCTGGAGTTTGGTGATCCACCGAGCGTGTGCACTGCCCAATAAGCATCGCTGATCATTCTTTACTGTACCTCCGCATAAATTCACGTTCAGCCTTAAATCCCCCGCCAAGGAGGGGTGTGTACAAAATTCCGCAACGTGGACGGTAGAGGATGAGGGGTGTAGCTTTTAGGCTAAAATAGGCTGGCGGCGGAGTGGAATTACCAGTATATGGCAATTACTCCCATGTATTATACCAATATTTGCCATATCCTAGCCCATAATGAACTAGCGGGATAGCATTCAGGAACAAAAAGGACACCTCCTACCGAATGTGGACAAAAATAGACACGCCGGAGGAGGGCAGGAACCAGAGTGAAATCGGGATGGAGCCAGGTCGAGGTCAAGGCGAGGCCAGGGGCCAGGGAGGGGTTATGTGGAGAGGTCAGTGGTAGAGGTCGAAGGGGGGAGTGATGTCGAAGGGGAGTTAGAGGTCGAGGGAGGGAATGAGGTTGAAGTGGAGAGTAAGGTAGTAGTGGAGAGTAAGGGAAGGGTGAGGCAAGGACGAAGGCAATCGCACCGTCACGTCACCAGCCGCTCCAAAACTGTCTTCCCTGCTCACCGGTGTCCAGCTCGTCACGGTAGCAGAAAAGCAGGTGGCGCAAGCGACCCACATGCTCCCGGCCAGAGGGATCCTGCGCCAGATTGATGAGTTCGTCAGGATCATTTTGTAAATCGAATAGCTGCGTGGTGCGGCATCCTCTGACGACATACTCGATCAATTTCCAACGTTCGTCACGCACAGCCCGCATCAGATTGGTGAAGGCGTAGAACATGCTATCTCGCATAGAAGTGAGAGAATCATTGTCCCGCCCAACATGCAGCACCGGCACCAAACTCTTGCCCTCCACTGTTTCCGGTACCGGCAAGTCGCATAGTTGGCAGAGGGTCGGGTAGATATCCAAAAGGTAACATAGGGCCGAGCGGCGCTCGCCTTGCGGAATGCCAGGGCCGCACATGATGAAAGGCACATGAATGCTGTGCTCATATAGATTCTGTTTGCCCATCAGGCCATGTCTGCCCAGAGCGAGACCGTTGTCGCCGGCAAATACTATGATGGTATTTTCCGCCCGCCCCGCCCGCTCCAGAGCGGTCAGCACTTTTCCTATCTGGGCGTCTACATGGGTGATCATGGCATAATACTCCGCCGTATGCCGCCTGAGAGCTTCGGGAGTGCGCGGCCAATCTTCCAGCCTTTCGTCTCTACCTTTCAAATGACCATTATCGAAGGGGTGGGCACCCATGATGTTGGGAGCCAGCTCGATGCTTTCCGCATTGTACATGTCCAGGTACTCCTGAGGCATGGTGCGTGGATCGTGCGGAGCTGTGAAAGCGATATATATAAAGAAGGGATGCTCTTCATCATTATATTTGCTGATGATATCGGCGGCAGCATCTCCAAATAGCTCACTGGAATGCCTACCGGCCACTATATGGTCGCCATCCCGCCACTCGAGGCGATTAGATTTGAGGGGTTCGGGACAATATGGCAGGCGAGTGTGGTATTTGCCCTCCGGATCGTAATTATAGACCGGAACATTCCAGTGATCGGCCATACCTCCGAACATGACAGGACCGCCACCGGTGAAAGAACGGGCAAATGAGGAACGGCCGTTGTGCCATTTGCCTATGCCGAAAGTCCGATAACCCTGTTGCTTAAAGTGTTCTCCCAACAACAGATGGTTCTCTGAAATGGTCTGCCCTTCACCTTCAATGTGATAAAGGGTGCGCCCCGTCATGAGCATGGCGCGACTAGGCATACATACCGCCCCGCTCGATCCGCCCATGATATATGCATTCGTGAAGGCAGTGCCCTTTTCCACCAGCTTATCCAAATTAGGGGTGTGGATCTGGCTATTTCCCAGGGCATGAATAGTATCGAAACGCTGATCGTCGGTGAAGAAAAATATTATGTTGGGTTTGGTCGCAGTGTTAGCCGTAGTTTTGGTTTTTAACTGTGTCTTTGCCTTTGTCATGGCCATGGCCGGATCCCTCCAAGACTTTCTCAACGCTTCTTCGATATATAACAGCAATCACCCTTTTTGTTCGCCTCATTCACCTGTTGGGGGCGATCAATATCATTCCAGGCCCATGGGATACTGTGTATGCTTCCATGAATACCACTCGTCAGCGCTGGAGTGAAGCGGCTCGCTCAGATATTTTTGCAGAAGCAGCGGTTATCCAATTCGTACCGTAATAACGAGACAGATATTATGCTGCTGCTGGAGTGGCGGGATTTGTGTGCAGGTTTTACCTGACGTAACGAGGTCACTTTTACTGTAATAGCAGGATTTCCAAAACCATCATTCGAAGGAAGAAAATGTTTAGCTGTTATTCATTGAAAACATTTTCAAGGGGGAAGACGGATAATGAAAAAGACATCGTTTTTCCAGGCATTTACCATTGTACTATTGACGGTGGTATTGTTGGCATTACCTGTGGCGGCTGAGAAGATCACCATTATAGGAATGTTGGGTGGCTTTCAGGAGGAACTTCAGGAGGCTATTGACAATTTCTCCAGAAAGCATGGGATTGAAGTCGAATTGATTGCGCCGGGAAGTTGG
>DULU01000016.1 GCA_012840225.1 Bacillota bacterium | reverse complement strand
ACCAGTCACCGAGTGGCAAAAAAGTGGCTGCCCCTCACTCCCGCTGCACAAAAGCCCAGCTGATCTCATCGCGATCGGTACGAATTCCGGGAGACAGCCACTTTTTTTCCAGGGTGGGTCAGGTGGTCAACCCTGATTAAGGTTTTACCCAGAAGTGAGGAGACGTGGAACCGATACTTGATGTGTGTCTAAGCACATTTGATGAACTGTATGATACTACTGATGGAAATGTCTACCAGCCGCCATGTGCTATGTGCCAAAATGTAACTGAGCGTTATGATACTAAAACTGGAAACACCTACCAGCTACCGAGTGGCAAAAAAGTGACTGCCCCTCACTCCCGCTGCACAAAAGCCCAGCTGATCTCATCGCCAACTGGTACGAATCCCGGGGGACAGCCACTTTTTTTCCAGGCTGGGCAAGAGGCCGACCCCACCCCTGACTGCGGCGATGGGCAAATGAAAAAAGCTGCTCGTATTGAGAGCAGCTCGGCAGTGGGTAGATGTACTTTATTGGGTCGGCGGCTCTGGTAGGATGAATGTAGCCGTAACCTGGTGGGTCAGCCTTGACCGGTTATGTGTAGCCTGAGCCGGATGCACGCAGCCATGACGAGGATACGCCGACTTTGGATGGCCTTAGCCGGCTTTGTCCGGGGGTTCGATGACTATGCGCCGGCCTTCGACTGTTAGTTTCATGCGGCCGGGGCCTTTGATCCCGATTGTTTCAATATAGGATATAGGAAGCTGTAGGCGGCCGGCCGAGTCCAGCAAGGTGTAGCGGTCGTGTGACTCTTCCGGGTCTACGGCTTGCTCGTCACCATATCGCCGCACAGCTTCGCTGCTGGTCTTTCCGTCTCTGATCTCTACCCAGCGATCCACGGCGTTGGCGATGCCGTGGTCGTGGGTTACTATGACGACTGTAACCCCATAGATATCCCTGATCTGATTGAACACTTTCAGCACTGTCGCACCGGTGCGGGTGTCAAGTGAGCCGGTCGGTTCGTCGGCTAAAATGATGGAGGGATTGTTGGCCATGGCGATGGCGATGGCTACTCTCTGCTGCTCACCGCCGGACATGAGCCTGGGGGTGTGATACATACGGTGATCCAGTTCCACCGCAGCCAGCAACTCTTTGGCTCGTTTCCTGTCCAGTTTGCCGTTGAGCAGCATAGGCAGCTCGACATTCTCCAGCGCCGTCAGATAAGGTATCAGGTTCCGGGTGACATTTTGCCAGACAAAACCTACACATTGCCTCTTATATCTGATTCTGTCCCGCCTTGACATGCGCAGGAGATCCCAGCCGGCGGAAAAGGCTCTCCCGGCGGTCGGGGTATCCAACCCGCCCAGCACGTTCAGGAGGGTGGACTTGCCGCTACCGCTGGCGCCGATGATGGCCATCACCTCGCCGCGCTTGATCTCCAGGTCCAGCCCTTGCAGGGCGAATACTTCGATGTCCTCGATCTTATATATCTTGACGAGATTCTGGCAGACAATAAAGGGTTCGCCCGGCGCTGCATCAGGTCGGGTGGGATTGGGTGGAGCGGAGGAAACCTCCTCATCTACGCCTTCTTCTTCTGTGCCGCCTGCCTCACCCTCAACTTCGACCCCCTTGTTTACAGCTTCGGCCTCGGCCCCCGCGTCCGCCTCAGCCTCCACTTCAGCCTCGGCACTTACCTTGCCTTCCAGGATTTCCCGGATTTCGCGCTCGCGCGTTTCTTTTGCCTCATATGCTTCAAAGCCCCCAGGCCCTTTTTTGCCTGCCTTTTTCCCGCGCCTCCGGCGCAAGCTTATAGCCGGTAATCTGAAACGGGGCATATAACTACACTTCCTCTCCCAGCTTAACCGCATCAGCCAGGCGCATGCGGAACAAGATGGCTACCAAGGTAACTATACCGACCAAGAGCATGGATCCCAACACGATGTAAATCTTCATCAGATCCGCCCGCTCCACGATGATGAGGAATTGGGGGACGGTGGCATTGAACTGATCGCCCTGTTCTATGAACGGCAGGAAAAGATCGCTCACCAGACGGCCCAATAGTGTGCCGGCGCCCAGACCCACACCCACCGTGAAAAGCTGTTCCAGGGCGAGCATGATCAAAAGCTGCCGCACGGACAGGCCGATAGCCCTCAGCACGCCGAATTGCAGCATGCGGGCTCTGAGGGACCATATGGTGAACAGGAAAAAGCCCATGATGGTAACGGCCACAGACACCATAAAGCCGATGGACAGCACGCCGAAGAAGCCCATGATGTTGGGGTCGTGGCGCCGATCCTGTAATTGGATGCGGGTATCGGTGACCGAGGTCACCCATATGCCTTTTTCCCGTAAAACATCGACTGCCGGTTCTATCTGCGCTCCCTTTTCCATCTTCAGCCAAATGGAATAAGGCTCGAGGGAGGTGTAATGCTGCACATGCGGCAAATTGGTGATGAAGATGGGGCCGTTTTCCGGATAAAGGGAGGGCCAGTAGTCGATAGCTGCCACCACGAATACCTGGATGGGCTGGTTTTTCATGCTGAGCTCTATCCAGTCGCCGGCATATAGATTATTGTCGGCCAAAAACTGCCGGGAAACCAGAACACCTTCCTGATGGCGGTTCAGGGCGTTCAGGTATTCATAAAAATGATGCGGGGCCAGATCTTTGCGGAACCAGGCCACTTCGCCGAATTCTTTGGGTACGATGGCCATCATCTGACCGCTGCCTCTATAGTTGCCTCCGACCCTCACCGACACATTTTGCGTCAACACCCTGGCGGCGCCAACCACTCCGGGCAACTCCCGGTGGATGTAAAACGGCGGCTCGTAAATCAAGGGCTCGGACGATACCGTATCGCCTTCCCCTACAATAAAGATCTCGTCTTCGCCTCCGCTGGTCGGCAACGTCCACTGCTCTTTAATGATCACGTCGGCTCCTCCGGCGTAGAGGATGCGGTCTTCAAGATTGGTGGACAAGGTGCGGGCAGCGGCGGCGGAATAGATGCCGAGCGACACCGTGATGATCAGCAACAAAAGCAGCGGCGTATACTCCCTGGAATTGCGGGCCAGATGGCGGGCGGTGAGCGGCCAGCAGACGCCGGGCAGGCGGTTGGTGGCCCAGGCCAAAAAGGCCATGGCATAAGGGAAAAGGCGCAGCACCAATAAACCGGAGCCGAGCAGGAATATTATCGGCACAAAGAACAGCAGCGGATCCATCAGGGCGGCCGACCCCAGCTCACCCAACTCGCCCATCAAGGCTTTTTGCTGGACCAGGTTGCGGTAGCCGTAATAGGAGGCCCCCAGGAGCAGGAAGTCGACCAGATAGCGCTTCCATAAGGCCTGGCGGTGGCTGCGGGCCATTTCCTGTTTGAAGGTGACGATGCTGTGCCTTGAGGCGCCGAAGACAGGGAGCAAGCAGGCCAGAACGGCCAAGCCCAATGCATAGGCGCCGTATCTGGAAGCGTCCGGCACGATGGTGACCGGCAAACCTTTGCGGCCGACAAAGGAGAGGAACCCGGCGGAGGCACCCATCATCTTGGCGATGCCGAGACCGATAAATGGACCCGTAATATAAGCCACCCCGCCCAGCAAGAGCCATTCCAGACCGAAGGTGAGGATGATCTGGAAAAAGCTGGCGCCCCGGCTGCGCAGCATAGCGATCTCGTTGCGCCGCCTGGATACTGCCAGGCTGGCCGTCAGGATGATGTAATAGAACACCATGCCCAGGATAGGGACGGCGAAGGCGCTGAGGAACATTGATACGGCTTTGGCTCGCTCCGTGAAGTAATCGAAAAGGCGCTGCGGCGAGTTCCACAAGCGTGTTTCCGGCATGATCATGCCGGCATTGGTCTCCAAAATGCCTAAAGCTTTGCTGAGAGCCGGAAGTTCATGCACCCGCACTTTGGTGTAGTCGAAGACCCAATACCAGTCCCAGGTACCCGAGAGGCTCAATTCGTCGATCAGATAACCCAGGAACAGTTCTTTGTCCACGAAAAAGGACTGTTCGAACGGCGGTGAATATACCCATTCCGGGCTCGACAACATCTCTTCGATGGGGCGAAATGTGCCTACCACCTTGAGCACCAGCTTGACTTCCTTCTGTCGGCCCTCCACATATTGCCCCGGCACTTTATACCAGAATACATAGTTTTCGCCCACGAGCAGTTTCAGGTTTTCCAGACCTTCCTCATCCACCACGGCTTCTATCACGCCGTCTTCACCGATTTCCCCGCTGTACCAGCGGCCGTCGGTGATGCGCACCCGGTTTTCTATTCCTTCCATGTAGCGGATGTCGGCATATGGATATTTGGCCGGTGCCAGATCTTCCCGCTCGGGATCAAAGCGATTTACCTCCAGACCGCCGGCCTGAGTGTAGCTATACGCCTGCCGGCCCAACAGCTCTTCAATATTTTCTTTCAGGTATTTATCCAGGTCCAGGTATTGCTGCAGGGTGATGGCTTCTCTGGAAAACTGGGACCAGTGACTGACCATGATGCCGAAGGGTGGACGCCTGTCGCTGGCGGTCACCCATTGGCGCATAAACGCATTCTGCAGCGCACCGGATGAATAGATGGGAATGGAGGCCACCACACCCACACTGACCGCCAAACCGGCCAGCAAGCTGACCTCCAGCTTCCAGTTGTTGATAATTTGTTTCACTGTTATCAACAATATGGTCAGGAAACTCAACTGGGTTCACCCGCTTCCCTAACTTCCCTAAACCTAAAACTTAACCTCAACGTGCTTCCGCTACCGCTACCGCCCCACAACCAGCATTCCCGGCTCCAGTCCGGAGAGTATCTGCACCTGGGTAGGTTCTCTGATACCCACTTCCACATCAACTTCTCGCCGGGTATCGCCATCCAACACCCGCACATAGGAACGACCCATGAATTCATGCAGACAAGCCGTGGGAATGATAATGGCTTCTTGCTCTTCCCGCACGATGATTTCGGCAGTATATAAGTCGTTATATTTTATCGGTACATCGGGAGATTCAAAGCGCACCCTCACCCGCCGATCCCTTTCCGGCCCGAGAGCGTTGCGCTCGCTGTAGGTGGGGATTTGCGTGATGTAGGCATTGACCCAATTGTTTCTCGACACTTCCACCCGCACCGGCATGCCGATGGTGATGCGGTTGAAGTCGTCCTCATTAGTTAATTCAATGGTCACCTCCAGCTCGGAGGGGTCTTGAATGACAAATACCACTTCATATTCTTTGACCGTGTTGCCGGGCTGCTTGTATATGCGGGAAATAATACCGTCATACGGCGCCCGGATGGTGGACAATTCGATCTGCTCTTCCAGATAGCGGTAGTTTTCTTCCTCCCTTTGCAGTTCCAGGCGTTGCAGTTGCAGCTCGTAGCTGTTGGTCAAACCTTCAATGGCAGCCAGTTCCTCAGCCCTTTTTAGTTTGAGGCGGGAAGCCTCGAGCGAAATTTTCGCCAGCCGCAAGGAGTGCATTTTATCTTCGATTTCCAGCTGTGCCAGGATCTGACCTTTTTCCACCCTGGTCTGAGGGTTGGTTTCCATAGTCTTGATGATGCCTGCTTTGGTAAAGTAAAGATTGGTCTCCAGCACGGGCGACACCCGACCCAGTGATTTTATCACATCGCGGATCGGGCCCACTTTCACCTCATATGTGACGGTCCGTGAAGGCGGCGGTTCTTCCAATACAGGCACTTCATATATTTCTTCCTGGGGTAACAGTGAGCACCCGGAAAAGACCACAACCAGCGTTGCTGTCAGGAACCAGCTTAACAACCGCATCGGGATGACTGCCTCCTTAGCTCCTTTGATCGTCAGATGTCGGATCGTCCCCAATTTTTTTGTTTTCTTTGATATCGACAATCCTTCCATCATCCATATGGAAAACAATATCACCAAAATCGGCGGCTTTGGGGTCGTGAGTGACCATACAGATAGTGATACCTTCCAGACCGACAATGTCTTTGAAAAGCGTCAGTATTTTCAGGCCGGTGCGGCTGTCCAGCTCGCCGGTAGGCTCGTCGGCGAGCAACAAGGAAGGTTTGGTGGTCAGAGCCCGGGCAATGCCCACCCGTTGCTGCTCACCGCCGGACAGCTCGAAGGTGCGATGGAAAGCCCGCTTCCACAGGCCGACTATTTCCAGGCATTCCCTGGTGCGCCGGCGCCGTTCCCGGCCACGCACACCGGTGATCCGCAAAGGTAACTCGGTGTTCTCATAAGCCGTCAATGTCGGCAAGAGAGCAAAAGACTGAAAAATAAAGTTGACCTCCCGCCGTCGCCATTGGGTCAAAGCCCGTTCAGACAAGGAATTGATGTTTTTTCCCCGGAAATATACCTCACCTTTTGTCGGCCGATCCAACCCCCCCAATATATTGAGCAAAGTGGTTTTACCGGACCCTGATCTACCCATAAAGATATTAAACGAGCCTTTTTTTATTTCCAGGCTGATATGGCGCAGGGCATGCACCGCCTGCCCACCGACGTGAAAAGTCTTTTCTACATCGACCAAGCGGGCAATAATTTCCTCGCCGGACTGCTGCTCCATCCCTTCAGGAACGGCAGCGGCGGCGGAAGAGGAGTTGTTCATAGGCATATCGGCACCCCGTTGCATCATTTATCGACTAAGATGGCTACTTACGCATAATTGGCTTGTTGCATATAAATTCCTCCTATCAATGGGGATATGCTTAGGTTTAACGGCGAATTTGTTCCTCGTCATATTCTTTGCCCGGCAGGAAACTACCGCTCATAAGCCAAAATACGGTCAGGTCGGGTGAGTGAGGCGCCCTTCGGCCAATATGTTCCAATATTCCAATGAGTGAGCTCCGCTGAGCTCAGGGAGGTTGGCGTAGTGAAATTAGTCAGTTTTATGTGGGCAGGTCGAGAACGATTGGGAGCGCTGGTAGGGGAAGAACGGGTGCTGGACCTGCAAGCGGCCCATATCGCTCAATGGGAAAAGGAGTTGGGTCAAAGCCTGAACAGGAGCCAGAGGCTTTTGGCTGAAGCCGAAATGCCGGCCGACATGCGGCGGTTTATCGAATTAGGGCCAAGAACTTGGCAAAGAGCTGAAGCCTTAATCCGGAGTGCCGGCGTTGGCGGCGGTACCGACCGGAGCAATTGCAGCAGCAATTACAGCAGCAGCGATAGCAGCGGCGCACCGGTCTGGTTCAGCCGCTCCCAGATCAGGCTGGCGGCGCCCATCGCCGACCCAGGCAAGGTGATCTGCGTCGGTCTGAATTATCTGGACCATGCCATAGAGACCAACATGCAAGTGCCTAAAACACCGGTGATATTTGCCAAATATGCTTCAGCCCTGATCGGGCCGGAAGATGTAATTGTTCATCCTGGGGCCGGAGTGACGGCCAGAGTGGATTATGAAGCCGAATTGGTAGTGGTGATCGGCCGGAGAGGGAAAAATATACCGGCTTCCGAAGCTATGGCTTATGTGTTCGGCTATACGGTGATGAATGATGTCAGCGCTCGTGATCTGCAGATGGAGAGCGGACAGTGGCTCAAAGGCAAGACACTTGATACTTTTGCCCCGCTAGGCCCAGCCATAGTGACAGCCGATGAAGTGCCGGATCCTCATCAGCTGGATATCAGATGCACGGTAAACGGAGAGGTATTGCAAAACTCAAACACCAGGAACCTGATCTGCAAGATACCTGATCTAATTGCCTATATATCCAGACTGGCCACCCTGGAGCCTGGGGATATCATCGCCACCGGTACACCGGCCGGAGTGGGCATGGGTCGGCGACCGCCGGTATGGTTGCAGCCAGGAGATGTGGTGACTGTAGAAGTGCAAAATATAGGTGCTTTGACCAACCGGGTGACAGGGTAGTATAGATGGGTAGATAGATAGGTAGATTGGATTATTGAACGTGAAAGCGGCCAATATGCAGAAAAAAGGCCGGAGCAAAAGCCGAAGCCGAAGCGAGAGCCTGAGCCGGCCCATTGTCAAAAAGCCGTTGACTCCACCACGCATCTTGGTGGCCGGCTTTTTGGTGGCAATTGTTATCGGTACCATCCTCCTGGCGTTACCTATTGCTTCGGTCGGTACACCGCTGGATCCGGTATCGGCTTTATTCACCGCCACCTCCGCCATCTGCATCACCGGCTTAACGGTGGTGGATACGGGCACCGAGCTTAGCCTCTTCGGGCAGGTGGTGGTATTGGTTTTGGTGCAGGTGGGCGGGCTGGGCATCGCCACTGTATCCACCCTGGTGGCCTTGCTGTTGGGCCGCTCCATCGGTTTGCGCAACCGGTTGCTCATCCGGGAGACGTTTCACAATATCACCATGGCCGGGTTGGTGAGACTGACCCGTTACATCATCGGCGTCACTCTGGTATGCGAATTGTGCGGTGCTGCTGTTCTGGCCGTCAGGTGGTGGAGCGCTCTCGGTCCCAAGGCCTTGTGGTGGGGATTGTTCCACGCCGTTAGCGCCTTCAACAACGCCGGTTTTACCTTAACGGGCGGATATCGTTCGCTCGCCCCCTTTGCCGGCGATGTGGTGGTCAACTTGGTGGTAGCTTTCCTCTTCATCGCCGGCGGCTTGGGCTTTTTTGTCCTGGCGGAGCTGACGGACCGTAAAAGGCTGCATCTGTCCCTGCATAGCCGCATTGTCATTTACATCTCCGCCTTGTTGACACTGGTCGGCTTTATATTTATTCTGGCCCTGGAATGGTCCAATCCGGCGACACTGGGAGCCTTGCCTCCGGCCGGCCGGCCGCTGGCGGCGCTTTTTCAGAGCCTGAGCCCACGCACCGCCGGTTTCAACACTGTTTCCGTCTCCGGCATGCATCAGGCTACCCTGGTTTTGCTGATGTTTTATATGTTTGTCGGGGCATCTCCCGGAGGAACCGGAGGTGGCATCAAGACTACCACTCTAGCTTCGGTGGGCGCCTATGTGGTGGCTATAATAAAGAACAAAGATGATCCGGAAATATTCCGCCGCCGCATAACCTCAGGCGCGGTGCGGAAAGCGTTGGCTGTGGCGGCGCTCAGTGCTTTTTGTCTGGTTATATTCGTGATGCTGCTCACCGTTATTGATGGCGAGCGTTTCGCTTTCCACGAAATTTTGTTCGAGACGGTTTCGGCTTTCGGCACGGCGGGACTTTCCATGGGCATAACCTCGTCGCTCTCAGATGCGGGACGCCTTTTGCTCGCTGTAGTCATGTTCATAGGCCGGATCGGACCTCTCACTTTGGCTGCCGCTTTGACTGAGCCCGACCCCCGCCATGCCGTGCGTTATGTCTCCGAACCGGTGATCATCGGCTGAGCCGGTGATCATTGGTCTAGCCGGCTGAGCCGGTCGATTTGCTTGCTGAAGGTATGCAGCCCGCATTCCGTCTTGTTGCGCCCTGCCCAGCGCCCGGCCCGCTCATCTTGAAGTTCCGCCGGGCAACTGCTACAGTCCTGAGTGCAATGCGTACATCCCAGGCTGCGATAGCCCCTGTTAAGCAAGGGGTTATAGGGGATGTCCTGGCTGATGATGTAATCCCACACCTCTTCTCTGCGCCAATTGGCCAGGGGATTCACCTTTAGAGTCATCTGCCCGTCGGGGAAGCGATGTATTTCGTAAACCCGGGTATTTTTCCTGGTGGGCGACTGATCCCGTCTGAGCGAGGTGATCCAGGCTTTCAGACCATACAAAGCATTCTGCATGGGTATCACTTTGCGCAAGGTGCAGCATAAATCCGGATCTCGCTCCCAAAGTTTATCGCCATAACGGGAAGCCTGTTCTTCCGGGGTCAGTGAAGGCACTATATTGATCACCCGCAAACCGTATTTGGCTATCAGGGAATCTCTTAGGGCATATGTTTCCGGAAACAAAAAGCCGGTATCAATGAAGAGCAAAGGTATATCCGGGGCGCACCGGGCCAACATGTGAGCGATGACCATGCCTCCGGCGCCACCGAAGCTGCAGCTGGCCGCGGCGTGAGGGCGAAAGGTGTCCGCCGCCCATTTGATTATATCCTGCGGAGCAGCGCTTTCGGGAGGGGCTTGCAACAACAGTTCCTGCAGCGCCAATTCCTGCATTTCCTCCTGCTCAGGCGCCTGTGATACCGACAGGCGATTATCTGTTTCTATATATCCGCTCATTACAACCGCTCCTTTACCGTGAAAGGTAAACTGTTGTCCCATGCGTTGTCCGGGCCTGACGGATGTTGCGAAAGGGTAGGGATAGCTCCGGCGTTTTCCAGCATTTGTATCACTCTTTGGGTGCTCTGCTCCGGAGTTTCAAGGTGGGTGTCGATGACTAGTTCCGGGTCCAGCGGTTCTTCATATGGATCATCCACACCGGTAAAATGCTTGATCTCACCACTTAATGCTTTTTTATATAGTCCCTTGACATCTCTGGCAATACATACGGAGAGAGGGCAGCGTACAAAGACTTCATAGAAATGGCCGATCTCTTCACGCACCTGCCTTCTGGTCTCCCGGTAAGGCGAAATGGCGGCCGTAAGCACACAGACACCGTGGCGGCAGAGCAAGCGGGCGACGTATCCTATGCGCCTGATGTTCGTATCCCGGTCCTCTTTGGAGAAGCCCAAGCCTTTGCATAAGTTGGTGCGCACCTCATCGCCGTCAAGCACTTCGACCGGCAGGCCCCGGCGGCAAAGCACATCGGCCGTCAGCCTGGCCAGAGTCGATTTGCCTGCACCGGAGAGGCCGGTGAACCATAAAACAAATCCCCGGCGTCCCCCATGACACACTGAGTTGGTCATGAAGGTTCAACCCCCAATCTATCTCCCTTTGTATACCGGTGCAAACCGGATGGAGTCAGGTAATCTGGTCCCATGCTATGCGGGGCTGGACTGGGCTGGTGCCTGTCTCCTATGGACAAAAAAGCTGCCGCCAAGAAAGTCGGCGGCAGCGGTGTCGAGTGTCGGGAATTATAGAGTGAGAGCCTGGAGGGCCGTGTCCGGGCCGTGTCCGGGCTGTGTCCGGGCCATGTCCGGGGCCCTTCAGGGCCCTATCAGGGAGATATCATGGAGTTATAATCAGGCTTTGCACCAATAGGGAAGCCCAACCGGAGTCAGGATGCCTGCGCAGGAGATAAATGATATTGCCGTAGCGATCAGGCAGTTCCTGGGGCGGGGTGCGGATGACCGCCACCCTGTTTTGCTCTTGCAGCTCTATGATGATATGACCGGCATCAACCACTCTGCCTACCTCCGGGGGGACACCGACATTGTTCAGCTCCACCTTTATTGATGCGGAGAAACCAAGCATGATGCCTTCCAGGTTGGTCAGCATATACTCTCCTCTGGAGAGGGGGGCGACATTGGTGAAGGCGAAGTAGCCTTCGGAATCGGTGATGGTGGCATAAACCGATTGCCCGGCCCGCAGCTGCATGGTAATATTTGGCAACCAAGAGATGCCGCCCTGATGGTTGCTCTCTCCCAGGCGCCCTATGAAGAGCACCCTGCGCTCATCGAGCGGTTCATCCAGCCTGAATTCCGGTATGCGGGTGATCAGGCCGCCGGCCACGACGCCGGAACCGGAGCCGGTATCAGCATCCTCAGCTGCGCTAGCGCCGGCACCAGCATCGGCTCCCTCTCCGTCACCAGCAGGAGGGGAGACATGACTGCTGCTCGAGTCATAAGGTAATTCTTGGTAGTCGCCGGCCACATCCTGGCCCGCTGCCTGGGTTTCCTGTGGCGCAGTGGGATGGAGAGGGATGTCCACCTCGATGGGGGCAGCTGTTGAAGCGCTGTCCTGCTCCGAAGCTACCGGCGCAGTTTCCGGCGCAGGTGACTCTTCAGACAATGATGGTGGCGGTGGTACGGCTGTTCCCAGGCGGAAACTGTCGAATATCCATTCCATCTGCCGACGTCGCTCGGGTTCCTGGGCCGACAGATAATCGCAATCGATGGCCAACAAAAACAGCCACCCGGCATGTGAGGCCGATTTTACCACTCGCCACCATGTGCCGGAAGCCGATTCCCACAGGTAAGACAAACCATATCCGTTCAGACCGGCCATGCTGGTTTCCGTCAAAGTGTCGACGATGGTGGCGGTAGGCTCGTTTTCCACCAGGCCATGTAATAAACGCTTGACCTCATCATCACCCTGCTCGTCGTAATAATCATAACCATAACCATAATCATAATAATCGTTATGCTCTATATGAACAGTCAAAAAGCCGCGTCGCCCGATCTCGGCAAAGGTGGAGTTTTGCTCATCCATGGCATACAAAGGCCAGAGGCGGGGGACATCGATGAAAAAACGCCCCCTGGGATCCTTATAAGTATAAAAGCCGGCAGCCGTCACTGTCTCAAGCGGCAAAGATCCGCCCGGCGATGGACCGAACCGGAAAGAGCTGCACAAACCTTCGACTATTGCTATACCTGCACTGCTCATGCGCTGGGGGAGATCGCCATATTGCACAATGTAATCATAATTCCGGTGGCGGGCGAAGAGAGCCGTTTCCAGCACGATATCATTGCCGGCGGGGATAGAATACTGTACCATCAGTCCCGTTTTGTCGCCGATGGTGACCGGCTGCAGGGGGTTTATCAGTTGATAGGTATTATATTTCTGCTCGTAGGCGTATAGCAATGTGCGGGCCGTCTCCTCCAGGGAGGAGGTGCCGGCTTCGATGACGGTAACATCAAGGCGTTGCGGAGTTTGCGGACCTGTAAAACGAGTGATATCCTGACTGAAAGAGATGTCGACATTTTCCCAGCCTATGGGCAGCATAAATTGAAACCTTCCTGCCGGGTCGAGGTATGGCTGCGCTTCAGAAGTCGGCGCTTCTTCCTCCGGTGGCACCAGCTCGGCAGATAATTCCATCAGGGCATCATCATCTACCGTGGTTTCAGTCTCTGCTTCAGTCCCTGCTTCAGTTCCAGTATCAGTCCCAGCATCAGTTCCCGCTTCAGTCTCTGCTTCAGTCTCAGCATCAGCCCCCGCCTCCGCCTCCGGTTCCAACCCAGGCTCCAACCCAAGCTCCAACCCAAGCTCCGACCCAGGCTCCGACCCAGGCTCCGACCCAGGTTCCTGTTCCGGCTCAAAGTCGGAGTCGGTGGGAAAAACCTGCGGCTGGTTGACGACGATGATGGGAATAGTTTCAGGTACCTGCTGCTCTAAGGCTTGCGGTTCTGGGGACTGCTGATCAGGAGCCGGCTTCTCTTCGGCTTCCGGGGCGACCAGCAGCTCGGCGGCCGGGCCCAGATAGGTGAGGCGGGTGACCATAACGATCCTGGCCGAAGGCTCATCAAATGAACCCAGATCCACGACGGGCAGATTGACGATGCTCTCCAGGCTGGTTGAACTGAGGACTACGAAGCCGGTCTCGGGTTCGACTAAAGCCCGCAAACTACCGGCCGGCCTTCTTTGCACCTGACGGTGGCGCGGTACCAACCTCATCGTCGCCTCCACCCGCCCGTGCTTGCTGCCGGCCCATTCTTCCATACCCGCCAGGGTGTATGTTGATTGCAAAGAGTAGGACGAGGTGTCCACTTCCCCGATAACGCTGGTCATTTCCCAGCGATCGCCGACTTTTACCTGCGGTTGGCGATAGGGAATGGTCAAACCCAAGAGCACCATCGTGAAGTCCACTCCCAGCTCCTTAAGAGTGGCGGGAGTGACCGCATTGATCACTTGTCCGGCCGTATTGAACTGGATGGGCAACGGTATATGGTCATCATCAATAGCCATTACTTTGCCGTCGACGGTCAACACCGGCTTCACCAGATTGATGTAGCCCGAAGGAAAGGAATAGGATATATCCTCGGGATTCCAGCGCAGCTCAAGGCCGGCACTCAAGGCTAGCGTCCGGCTGATTTTCTGTCCGTCCGGATGAGTAATGGTGAGTGTGCCTTGCATTTCCAGGTCATATGCCCGGCCCTGCCCGGCCCTGGGGTGCAATGTGGTGATGAACGGCGGGACTCCCGGGTCTCCGGCTGCCCCGGCTATATCAACCGCTCCGACCTCCGAAGCCGCCGGCTCCGGTAGCCATGAGAGCAATGCAAAGACGGAAATAATCAAAAATACCATATGATTAACTGGACGCATTTTGCTTCCTCCTGCGGATAGCCGTACCGGAATCTGGTCGGAAAGCCGTAATGACTTATTAGCCAATAGACCGTGATTTCCTACCAAAAATAACGGATAGCCGCCTCCAGGAAAATAGGCGGCCACACCTAATCTAATAACTAATGTATGTAATATGGAAGCGACCGAAAGGAAGAGAGGACGGTAGAAGAGAGCATGAATACACACGCTTCATGGCGGCCCAACTACGACGAGAGCCTGGTGCCAAGCTATACCCTTCCTGAACTCTTGGTCTTCGCCGATGGCCGGCCGGTGACCGATGCGGCGGCTTGGCGGGAGCGGCGGGCGGAAATACTGAAGCTGTTCGAGACCCATGTATACGGCAAAGCTCCAGGTAAACCAGAACACATGTCCTTTGACCTATTGGAACGGTCGGAGCAGGCTTTGGACGGGAAAGCCGTCAGAAAACAGGTGCGGATCACCATGAAGCAAGGTGCAGCGGAAGCGGCCATTGATCTGCTCATCTACCTGCCGGCCGCCGGGCAATTCCCGGTACCGCTTTTTGTAGGTATGAATTTCAGGGGCAATCATGCCGTTCATCCTGATCCGGCCATCATCCTGCCCCGGTCCTGGATGGCCGCAGGCGAGGGGGTAGTGAATAATCGTGCCACGGAAAGGGGGCGGGGGTTGGCGGCTTCCCGCTGGCCTATCGAATTGATTCTCTCCCGGGGGTATGGAGTAGCCACCGTCTATCGTGGTGATGTCGACCCGGACTTCGACGACGGCTTTCAAAACGGGGTTCATCCGCTGTTTTATGCCCCAGACCAGAGCAGACCACGCGCCGATGAGTGGGGTACCATCGCTGCCTGGGCTTGGGGACTCAGGCGGGTGATGGATTATCTGGAGGTCGACGAGCAAATAGATCATGAGCGGATAGCCGTGCTCGGCCATTCCCGGTTGGGGAAAACCGCCTTGTGGGCCGGAGCGCAGGATGAACGCTTCGCCCTGGTCATATCCAACTGTTCAGGCTGCGGCGGGGCGGCCCTCAGTCGCAGGCGCTTCGGCGAGACCGTATGGCGCATCAATTATAGCTTTCCGCACTGGTTTTGCACCAATTTCAAGCAGTATAATGATAAGGAAGATCTGCTTCCTGTCGACCAGCATATGCTCATCGCCCTGATTGCTCCGAGGCCGGTATATGTAGCCAGCGCGGCGGAGGATTTATGTGCGGATCCCAAAGGCGAGTTCCTTTCGGTCAAGGAAGCCGATCCTGTATATAGGCTGCTCGGTACGGACGGTTTGCCGGTAGCCGACATGCCTCCGGTGGACCGGCCGGTGATGGGCACGATGGGTTATCATATCCGCTCGGGGCGGCATGACATCACTGAGTATGATTGGCGCTGCTATCTCGATTTTGCCGACCGGCATTGGAGTTGTGTCCGGCGGTGAAGCTGATGCCGGGCGGTGAAGCTGATGCCGGGCGCTGAAGCTTGCTAAGCTTGGGAAGCTGATGAACAAAATATGAAGGCATATCGTCTATAGTTTATGATTAACGTGTCGGACCAATATGTCGTATAATGCTATATCCATTTGAAAATCCAGCGAATTCCCCGGCTGGAGGTGGTCTATGGCGCAGAAATATCGTCACCGGAATGGGGAGAAGGCGGCCCGACGGGTAGTTGCGGTGATATTGTTGCTTTTTTTGGCGGGCGGCAGCTGGTATGTGCTGCTGCATTTTGCCTGGCCGTATCACAGTCCGGCGGTGGGGGTGCCGGTAGTGACCGCAAGGGAGGCGGCCGGCAATAGCGGGCAGCTTGAGCAGCTCGAGATCACCAAGGTCACGTGGGAAGATATAAGGTTTTTGCAGGAAGTGTTGTCCGAGCTGAACACGGTGCACGGTGAGGGCAATGCCGCCGGTTCTTATATCTTAAACCGGCTGGAAAAGACAGCTGCCGGGCTTGACCTGAAAATAACGGAAGTGAAGCTGCAATCCTCGCTGGCCAACACAGGCTTTGACGAGGTTCTGGTGAGCGTGAATGGTGAAGGCTCGCACCTGTCGCTGGCCGAATTTCTCGATAGGCTCTATATCAACGAACCGGCGATGGAGGTATGGCGGTGGACGACGGCCACTCATCCTGCCGATCCGGCTCGCCTGACATTTACCTTATACCTTTATGTGCAGATTCATCAAGGGGAAGCTGCCAGACAGTAAGCAGTGGGGAATATAAAAACAGAGGTTTTCTATGACGAATTATGAAGCCGGCCTGGTACGCTTGGCCGTGTTTGTTTTCGGGGCGTCTTTGGGTAGTTTCTTGGGAGCAGCGGCATATCGGGTGCCCAACGGCATGTCGGTGATTCGCCCCCGGTCTCATTGCCCGGCCTGCGGTCATCCGTTGATGCCGGTGGATCTGGTGCCGGTGCTCTCTTATATTTGGCGCAAAGGCCGGTGCGGCTATTGCGGGCAACCGTTCTCCGTCAGATATATGGTGATCGAAACTGTTACGGCCATAGTCACCCTGCTGTTGTTTTTACGTTACGGCTTCACCTTCTGCTTCCTTCTCTACCTCACCTTATCGGGGCTGGCTATTCTGTTGGCCGCCATCGACTTGGAGCATCATCGCCTGCCCAATGTGCTGACCTTATTCGGCATAGGGGCCGGGTTGCTGTTCAACCTGATTTGGGAGGCAGTCGGGGGGGCGGCGGTGACTTTTTACCCAACGGCCGAATGGCAAGGCGTCTGGTACGGAGCCTTCATCGATCCCCACATCTGGGGCAAATACGAAGTGCTGGCTCCTCACTTCTCCATTCTGGATTCCCTTTTGGGCATATTGACCGGCGGCGGCATTTTGTGGCTTATGGCCGTGGCATCGCGGGGTGGGGTTGGGGGAGGAGATATTAAGTATTTGGCGGCCATCGGCAGTTTCATCGGGCCGGGGGCTGTTTTGTCGGTATTGTTTACCGGTGCCCTCCTCGGTGGAACTTTCAGCCTGTTGATGCTGTTCTTCGGCCGGCTGAAATGGAAACAGCCGATTCCCTTCGGGCCATTTTTGTCGGCGGGAGTTTTGATTGTTGCCTTGATCGGTTAGGAATTTAAGATTGAATATTGATGGTTGAAGGTTGAAGGCGGCATATAGCCGGATGGTAGCCGTTCATGTTACCATGGAAGGTAGAGTCAGGTAATTATGCATGGTGAAGGGGGGTAGATGCTGATGGCGACCGCTGATGAGCACCGGCAAGAAATAATGGATATGGATATGGAACTAAAGGAAATAGAAGAAGAAAAAAAGCTGTTGCAGGATTGCCTCGCCGGCCACATGAGCGCCTGGGAAAAGATGATCAAGCGTCATCAAAGGGCGGTGCATAACCTCGCCCTGCGGTTGCTGGGGCGCGAGGAAGCCGAAGATGTGGCCCAGGAAGTGTTTTTGAAGGCCTATCGTTCGCTCAATGGTTTCCGGGGCGATTGTCGCTTGTCGACATGGCTCTATCGCATCACCGTAAATATATGCCGGGATCGTTCCAGGAAAAGAAACCAGCAGAGGACGGCTTTTTCCCTGAATGAACCTATTTTCTCCGAAGACGGTGAGATTGGTCGCCAGATAGCCGATCCAGCCCCGGCTCTTGATGAAAAGGCGGAAAATCGCGAGATGTCCCGGCTGGTGATGGCTGGATTGCGCTCTTTACCCCATATACATAGGACTGTCTTGGTCCTGCACGATATGCACGGACTGAAATATGAGGAGATAGCCGGTATTATGGGTTGCTCGATCGGCACGGTAAAATCACGGCTCTTTTATGCCCGGCGCAAGATGAGCAAATTTCTGGCGGAAAATGGCGCCGGATGGAGCGGGTGAGCGAGTAATGCGCGGCCATCTGTCAAACCAGGTGCTAAATGCTTATATCGACGAAGATCTTTCCCCATCTGATGCCAAAGCAGTGGAAAAACACCTGCATTCCTGCCCGGCTTGCCGCACAAAAGCAGATTCATTGCAAAAGACGGCCCGCTTTTTACAAGGCTTAGGTGTTTCCGGCGCCGCGGCAGAAGAGGCAGGGGAGGGGCAATCGGAAGCCGGGGACGAGGTGGAGGCCGGGTCCGAGCCGGTATCGTCTTTATTTTTGCCTACTATAAATATGTTAAAACAGGAGATGTCCAAAACCGGAGCGGCTAAAGGCGCGCCGGAGAGTGGGGAAGCATCTTCCCGCCGCAGGGGATGGGGCGGTTTTGT
>DULU01000134.1 GCA_012840225.1 Bacillota bacterium | reverse complement strand
TAGCTAATATCCGTCCATTATGAGAAGTAGCTTCGAACAAAGGTAATGGTATCCTCTTATACGGGGAATTTGGGTCAGGATCGTTCTTCACCAGATCGGTTATATCTCTAATGAAGTTGCGATAATAAGACATCGGGACAAACATTTGTTTCACATAGACTTTAGTACACCTTTAATGCCCTCAAATTCATAAAAGCCCAGCTAAACTGCGAGTGCAAAAATCCTAATATAATACATTAAGGCATTATCCTTACCGATTTGGGAAACAACGGATTTGAGTATTTTTCTACCAACTAGTATATTGATTATTATGTAATGTATATAACATACATACATTTGGTCATCAGCCAGGGTTTTCCATTTGGTAGAGTGAATATCTTTATTATAAGCCTTTACGGAGGTGCTTTATGTCCCTTTTCCCTCTACCAAATTGTGAAGACCCCCCGTTTGAAGGTTTCTCCGGACCGCCAATCCGTAAACGCTTGCCGCTTAATTATTGGGTGGCGCGTATCCATAGCCGTATTACCGTGGTGAATATCTACCCGAAACGCCATATTTACATAGATAAACGTATATGGCTGTCCTACGATCTGCGCAAATCCGAGGAAGAACGCTTTGCCGTCACTTTATTGGCCAATCAAAAAATCATGACCCAGGGAGAACTGGCTGAAGCTTTCGGGTATAATCGCCGCACTATTGAACGCTTCCTTCATTTGTATCGCAAAGGTGGTTTTAAAGCGCTTATTGACCCATCGGCTCTGCCGGATGACGAAGAGACAGAGACTGAGCTTAAGTCCGAGCCGCAAATTGATCAACCGTCTCTCAATTTTTCTCAGGAGGCGATTGCTGAGCCTTCCTCAACCGTACTTGCTGAGCAATCTTTTTCAGCAGCACCGGCAACAGCAGAAGATACGCCTGAGTTATTGCCTCATGGCCCGGTCGTTCAGTCAAGATATGTAGGTTTACTGCTCATTGCTCCGTTTTATAACCAACTCATGGCACCGTTGCTGTGTTGCATAAATAATCTGGATGAGCAGCTTCATTCGCCATGGAAGCAGTATCGGATGGATAATATGATGGCCGTCATCATCACCTTCACCATTAACGGCACCTACTGCCCTGAGCAGGCTAAAAGCATGTTCCCCGACGAATTTGGAGTGGTCATAGGCAAAGAAAGAGGACCCTGTTGCAAAACCATTCGCCGCTTTCTGCCAGCATTTGCCCAGGAAGGTTTGGCCGAGGAGTTGGAAGAATGCCTGCTGCAACGGCTGATCGAGCTGAATTACGTGGAAATTGGCTTGGTTCATGTAGATGGGCATTTCGTGCCCTACTTCGGCCAATACCAAGTCGGGAAAGGTTATTGGCCGCAACGCCAGGGACCTGCCAAAGGTTTTGAACAGTTTTGGGCTACCGACCATCGTGGTCGCCCGCTTTTCTGCCATTTAGATCAGGCATTTATGGCTTTCCCCACCATGGTGGAGCGGATAGCGAATTACATAAAGTCACATATGGAAAAAGCAGGCGTCACTGAACCATTGATCGTGGTGTTTGACCGAGGGGCCTATTCGGCATCACTCTTTAGTAAACTGGATACAGCAGGCATTGGCTGGATCACGTATAAAAAGAACATCACCTATCAAAAGGACAGCTTCTTCACCCATCAGGTGCAACTGATGCGCCATAATGGCAAGCTTTTCACCACTCTGTATGAACCGCAGCAAGTAACGATAAAAGGCTATCGGGATGATGTATACGGCTTGGCATTGTATGATCCCAAACGCAATACGCAGGCCTTATTGATCACCAATCTGGATCGCCTCTTTCCGGAATCCTGTGATCCAATGCTGTTAATCGGCGGTTTAAAGGATCGCTGGGCAGAGGAAAATTTCTTTAAAAATGCCCGAATTGGCGAGGACATTGACCATCTCATGGGTTACGACATCAGTCCCATGGGGGATGAGGAGTATCTGGTACCCAATCCGGAGCGGGAGAAGGCTTTACAGCGCTTGCACAGGATAGAAGAGCGCCATGAAAAAGTGAGCCGACGCATTGAAAACCTATCTCAAGAATACCAGCAACTGAAACGCAAACCCAGCTATGAGCGCTGGATAAATAGCAATAAAAACAAGAAACTCTTGGCTGAGCAT
>DULU01000141.1 GCA_012840225.1 Bacillota bacterium | reverse complement strand
GGGGAAAAGCCACCCTCATCAACCAGCAACCGGCGGTGGGACCCTGTCATGTGAGCATCGCACCCAGCGGCCGCTATATTATGGTGGCCAATTATGGGGCCGGCAGTGTGGAGGCTTTCCCGGTGCGGGAAGACGGCGGACTGGCACCGGCGAGTGGCTTTGTGCAGCATAAGGGGGCGAGCGTCCATCCAACCCGCCAAAGTGGACCTCATGCCCATTCGGTTACCTTTGCTCCCGGCGGCCGGTATGTTTACGCCGCCGATCTCGGCCTGGATCAGATCCTATGCTACCTGATAGATGAGCCGGCCGGCTGCCTCATCCCCGGAGAGATACCGGTAACCCATGTGGCACCCGGAGCGGGCCCCCGCCACATGGCTTTTCATCCGGGCGGCCGGTTTGCCTATGTCATCAACGAACTGAACAACACCATCATCGCTTTCGCCTACGACCGGGAGAACGGCCGCTTGACGGAAATACAGACTGTCACCACCCTCCCGGCCTCATTTACCGGAGTGAGCTATTGCGCCGAGATTCGCGTGCATCCTTCCGGCCGCTTCTTATATGGTTCCAACCGCGGGCACGACAGCATTGCCGTCTTTGCCGTTGATGAAGAGACGGGGCGGATCGAACCGGTGGCTCACACTCCGACCAATGGCTCCTGGCCGCGCCACTTTAACCTCGACCCGACAGGCCGCCTGCTCCTTGTAGCCAACGAAAGAAGCGACAGCATCTATTCTTTCCGGATAGATCAGGAAACAGGCTGCCTGACCCCAACCGGATATAGCATCACCATACCCAACCCCATGTGTGTGGTGATCATTCCGGGTTGCTGAAGCAAAGAATGTTTTGCCCCTAACTCGGGAGGCTTGCATGGTGGTTACTGTTAAGGTTGTCACCTGGGAAGAAGGCGGAGAGCTGGCCCAAGCGATCCGCCGGCAGGTTTTCATAGAGGAGCAGGGAGTGCCGCCGGAAATAGAGCAGGATGGTCTGGACCCCGCCTGCGCCCATGTGCTGGCTTTCTGCGGAGAGATAGCCGTAGGTACCGGACGGTTATATCCTATCGAGCCCAATACCCACCGCGCCAAGATCGGCCGGTTGGCGGTTTTGCCGGCCTATAGGAGGCAGGGGATAGGAAGCCGCCTCTTGCAGGAGCTCTTGGCCGAGGCAAGGCGCCAGGGGTACCAACAAGTGTATCTCCATGCCCAGGCCGGCGCCTACTCCTTCTACCTCCGCCACGGCTTTATCGCCTATGGCGAGCCGTTCGTCGAAGCCGGCATACCCCACCGGCGCATGGGAATAATCCTCCCTGTCTGACCGCCTGGCCTGACCGGTCCTGGCCGGCCTTGACAGCCAAGGTGCACCCTCCTACAATGGTCCTGTAGACTGTATTACAATATATCAAGATAACCATCCTACACGGTACCAAAGATGGCCTTTCCTCCTCATTCCGGTACCGGCTGGAGGTGGAAAACATGGATCTGGCCGACAAGCTGAAGCATGTCCCCAGTGTAGCCAGCATCATCGCCGATACGATTGCCGAGCTGATATACTCAGCCGAATTGAAACCGGGCCAATTCCTGCGGCAGGAGGCTCTATCGCAGCAGTTCGGCGTCTCACGCGTCCCCGTGCGCGACGCCCTGCACGTCCTGCAGCAGCAGGGACTGGTCGTTTCCGTGCCGCGGCGGGGCGTGATGGTACGCCCGGTGACCCGCAAAGCGGTTCGCGATTTCTATGAGCTGCGGCGAGCGGTGGAACCGTTTATCGCCCGCAAGGTGTGTGCCTGTGCTTCACCCCAGGACATTGAGGCCTTAGGCGACTTGATCGACCAACACATGGAAGCCGCCAAGCAAAACAACTGGTCTCAGGCTCTGAAGATAGACGAACAGTTCCATTTCGGCATTGCCGGGCTGGCGGACAACGAGGAGCTTTATACCCTGATAGTCGGAGTGTGGGCCCGCCTGAGGCAGATCAGGAGCATTGTGCGGGCCGACGCCGAGTGGGCGCACCTTTGGGCGCATCATTCCATCGAACGCCATCGCCAGATTTTGGCGGCTCTGAAAGGGGGAGACCCGGAAGCGGCTGCCCAGGTGGTGGATCAGGTCATCTGTGAATCCGAGAAAGAGCTCACCATGAGGTTTGAGGCGCTCAAATGGTTCCAGGATCAGGATGGGCAAGAGTGAGTGGAAAATATGGAGTATAAAGAACGCACCTTTATAGAGATCGACACTGATGTTTTTTGCTGGCCGGACACAGTTAATGTATATGTAATCCGCCGGGGCGAGAAAGCCATCCTGATCGATGTGGGGAGCGGCAGCGTCTTCCCGGCTCTCGAAAGATTAGGGGTGCGCCAGGTCGATTGGGTGCTCCTCACCCAGCACCAACGGGAGCATACCCAAGGTTTATACCTCACCCCTCCGGCTGCGCTGATCATGGCGCCGGGGGACGAGCGTGATCTATTTTTACATCCTGAAGCCATGAGAGCGAAGCCGGGCACCCGCCCCCTGCGGTATACGGCCAATGGGGCCGTCTATATCCGCCCACCGGTGCAGCCGGTGCGGGTGGATGTTTTCACCTATGACGGGCAACGCTTTACCTGGCAGGACTTGTCTATTGAGGTATACCATACCCCGGGAGCTTCACCGGGTGGCGTCACCTATGTCCTGACAGGTTCTGAGGCTGGGGCCGGATCCGGGGCCGTATCCGGAGGCGGGGCCGGCGGCAGGCGCCTGGCCTTTTGCGGCGCCTTGTGCCAAGCCGGTGCCACCCTGCACTGGCTCTTCGACAGCGAGTGGGATTATGGGTACGCTCTAGGCTTTGAAACCTTGTTAACCTCCATACACCTGCTGCGCCTGCTCAAGCTGACGCATCTCTGTCCGGCCCACGGTCCCGTCGATTGCCATCCGGACAGGCTGTTGTCTGGCCTCGCCGATAAGCTTGAGCGATTTATCGCCCTGATGTTGCGGGACCGGAGCAAAGTGGATCTGGCTGTGAGCGCCCCTGTGAGCGTGCCTACGGCCTCCCCCGGATTGCGGCAAATATACGAGCATCTTTTCTCCTTCCGCACCGTGAAGCGCCACAATGCCTATATTTTAACTTCCGGCACCGGGAGCGGACTTTTCATCGACTGCGGGATCTTCCTCCCCAGGCCTCTCGCCGCCCAATTTATAGATGAAAAACTGAGCGACTTAAAGAATTTATACGGCTTACACCGCATTGAGGCGGTGATCGTCACCCACTACCACGGAGACCACATAAGTGAAATCCCTCACCTCACCGCCAAATACGGTACGGAGGTCTGGACCACTGCCGGGATCGCCCGCATCCTCCGTTCGCCTGAGCTCATAAACCTCTCCTGCACTCTGCCGCACTATGTGCCGGAGGCGGGTCCTATCGCCGTGGCTCGGCTGCTGCATGACGGCGAGGAAATCCGCTGGCATGAATATACCCTGAAAGCTCACTACCTGCCCGGCCAAACCGAGTTTTCCCTGGGTATTTCAGGATGGATCGACGGCCGCCGCGTGGCGTTTGTGGGCGATAATATGGTGTATAACCCCGACGGCAACGGTCATGACGCCTATGTCATGTATAATTCCGGCGGGGTGCTGGAGCGCGGCTATATCGTTTGCGCCGAACGCCTGCAGCAGATCAATCCGGACCTGATTTTGGGCGGCCATGCTCAGGAGATACCGGATGCGGCGGCGCAGGTGGAGAAGCTGAAGCACTGGAGTCATGAACTGCGGGAGACATTGGGCGAGCTATCTGCTTTCGAAGCGTATGAATATAGCGTCGATCCCTACTGGGCGAGGCTTGAGCCATTCAACATAGATGTCGTCGCCGGGACCAACTTCCCGCTTACCTTCCATATCCGCAATTATCTCACCCGGCCGGCCACCTTTGCCGGGGAGCTGCGGCTTCCCGCAGGGTGGAGGGCCGAGCCGGAAAGCTGGCACGACAGTATACCGGCCGGCGAAACATACGTCGGGCAGACGGTCATATCCGTACCCTCCGGCGCCACCGGTCTGGGTGTGGTGACGGTGGACATCACCTTCAACGGCCGGCCCATCGGCGAGTTTGCCGAAACTCGTGCTTTCGTCTGCCCGTAAACACCGGATGATGAAGGGAGTATATATAGACAATGACACCAGCCACACCAACGGCACCGGTTTCATCAGCCACACCGTCAGCGCCATTTCCGCCGGCCACGCCCCGGCTTCAGGTGGAAGGCGAACTCCTCTATCTTGACGGCCGTCCGTATCCGCTCTGGGGACTGCGCACAGCCAACCAGCTGGAAGACGATGCCCATGTGCAGGATCTGATCAATAATCTCGATACCTATATGGAGCATGGGGTCAATGCCGTCGCCCCCTTCCTCCAAGGCGGAAACGGCGGCACCACCAACGCCTTCCTCCCCAACGGCGAGCTGGACGAGCAGGTGATGACCCGCCTGCTTGCTCTCCTGGAAGAGACGGCCAGGCGCGGCATGGTGGTCGTAGTGGGCTTCTTTTATGTGGAGCGCGCTCCCCTCCTGGAAAGCGCCACCGCTGTCGAACGCGCCGTCGAGCAGGTTACCGCCCGCTTGCGGCCATATAGGCATGTGATCTTCAACCTGGTAAACGAGTTTCACTTGCCTGATTTCGACAAGGCCGCCTACCCCTTCCGCCGGCCTGAAGGGATCCTTCGCCTCCTTGACATCGTGCACAGCATCGACCCGGAGCGTCTGGCCGCCGCCAACTGCAACGACCCGCAGCTGGTCTTGCAGGTGGCTCGCCACACCCCCGTGGTGCTTCACAACTCCCGCACTCTCGCCGAGTATTTGCTCCTGGTGGAGCGGGTGGGCAAGCCGGTCATTGATGTGGAGTGCGGCAATCATGCCCTGGATGCCGGTCGGCACGGGGTTTTCAGCGAGGGTGCCAAACTCTTTTATGAACAACAGATCGCTTCTGCCGCCGTCCTCCCGGGCAAATCGATCTTTTTCCATGCCCACTGGGTGCAGGGTCCGCCGACCAAGTGGCCGGGACTGAAGCGCATCTACCGCCGGCATTGCGATTTGGGCGGTTACGGCACGCTCACCGACCCCGGTATGCGCTGGTATTTCGAAGCGGTGCGCGCCGCCCGCAATTACCCGGCTCCCGAGATGTTCGGCCGGATCAGGGCGGCCATCCGGGCCCAAAACTCGCTTGTACTGGAGTGAATGATGTATGAATATAAACACGAAAAAGGTAACGACCTCAGCCTCCCCCCAGCCCATCTTCCCGGCCGAAAAGTGGCCCACAGCTCTCCCCGAAGATCTCGGTGTCGACAGCACCCGTCTTGAGCAAGCCATGGAATACCTGGCTCATGCTTCCCAGGCAGAAGGCGCCGAGGAAGCCCTGGTGATTCGCCGGGGCCGGGTCATCTGGCAGGGGCCGGCCGTCGACAGGCTCCATCCGGTCTGGTCGGTATCCAAAGTGTTTACCAGCACCGTCCTCGGCATCCTCGTCGACCAGGGCAAATGCTCTCTCGATACCCGCTTGTGCGAGTATGCTCCTTTTCTGGCCGAGCAGTACCCCACCATCACTTTCCGTCACACCGTCACGATGACCTCGGGCTATCGTGGCGTCGGCGATGTGGTCGGCGGCACCGGCAGTAAAACGCCGTTTACCCCCGGCGAGCCGCTCTACCCGCCGGGCACCAAATATGGTTATAACAACGACGGCATGCACATCATGGCCTATACGCTGACCCGCATTGCCGCCGAACCGCTGAAAGAGGTGTTTGCCCGGCACATCGCCGCTCCCATCGGCATGCAGAGCTGGGAGTGGCGCGATTTCGGCGTCATGGACGGCATCCTGCAAAACGGCGGCACCAATAACCTGGGTAAAGGCATCTCCGTGACGGCAAGCGATATGGCCCGCCTGGCCTATCTATACCTGAACAAAGGCAACTGGAACGGCCGGCAGCTTCTGAGCCGCTCCTGGATCGAGCAGGCGACAAGCGTGCAAGTGCCGGTGGAGATGCCGGCGATACCATACAAAAGCAGCGACGGGGCTATCGGCTCCGGAGTATATGGCTTCTGCTGGTGGGTGAACGGCGTCACCCCTGAGGGGAAGAGGCTTTGGCCTCATGCACCTGCCGGCACCTGTTGCGCTCAGGGAGCCTGCAACAATTTCTGCTTTATCGTGCCGGAATGGGAGCTGATCCTCATCCGCTTTGGCCAGGTGAAGGTACCATCCTTTGACGGCAAAGCGGTCTATGACCGGGTTTTAGGCATGATCGGCGAAGCGTTGGTGTGATCTACATTTCCATAAAAAAGGAATATCATGCGGGAAAGGGGAAAATTGAGAAACGAAGAAACATAGCACCGACATCCGCCAACGGCGACGGCGGCCTATACTCCCATTGAGGAGAGGTGTCGTATAAGTTGCTGATATTGCGGTTATTCCGGTTATTACGAGGAAAACTGCTGCACTTGTCGTTGCTCTTGCTCATGCTCCAGCCGTTGTTCTCGGGACAGCCGCTGCCGGTCTTTTCCATCGGGGCTATCCCTGGTGTAGAGGCGGCAGCACCGGACGCGGAACCGACATTTACACCCCGAAGCCCGCTGGTGGCCTCGGCTTTAAGCGGCCTCATACCGGGCGGCGGGCAATTTTATAATCGCCAACCGGTGAAGGGTTTTTTCGTAGCAGCCGGTGAATTGGTCGGGTTTTTGGGGATAGCATACAGCATATTGTCCCATTCCTCTGAAATGACCCCCGCCGCTTGGCTATTGCCGATCGGTTATGCCGCATCAATCATTGACGGCGGCTGGAGCGCTTATGCCTATAATCGCCGCATGATCGCTGCCGGCTATAGACCGGCACCTCCGGTGCCGACACGCTATTTCCTGGCGTTGGGTATGCACCAAGTGATTGGCGAAAATGAACTGTGGGCCACCATGGTCGAAGCAGAGTGGCGAGTAATACCGGCAATAGGATTGAGCATCGCATATTCGATGGCCGCAGGGCGTTCCGTCACAACAGATGAGTTGATTATGGGAAATGTCCGCTTTTATATACCCGGCACCGGCACCAACCAGGTGTATGTCGGCTGGGAAGCGGGGGTACAAGAACGCCGGGAAGGATATGCCTATAAGTATCATTTCCAGGGCCCGGTTGTCGGGGTAACGGTGCGGCCGTTTCCAAAACCTGTAGAGCTGCACGCATCATTCAGTATAGATGAGAGAGGATATGCGAAGGGCTATTCCGGAGTTTATAAGGGCGCTCGCTGGACCGGCGGCTTGAGGATGGTCTTCTAAGCCGGTCCAGCCTGGCCCGGCCCAGCTACGCAGGTGGGTCGGTATCGGGCAGCCGGATTCATGTTCCTGCAGATAAAATAGGAGTGGACCGCACTGTATAATTGAATCGTGCTAGCGAATGAGAGAAATGTCCAGAGGTTATGCGTAGTAATTCGGTAAATCATTCTTCATTAGGTAATCAGCAATGACATATGTCAAACAAAAATGAGTGCCAAAATATCGGAATATGATGCAATAGATGATGGGAAATGGACGCCTGCACCGGGAGGCGAAGCCAAAATGCAGAAGCTAACGGCAAGGCTGACGGCGAGGTTAACCATGGGCTTAATCACGCTGGGCATCATTCTGGGTGGACAAACCTTTGGCCGCCCTGTTTTTTCCCATACCGATTCCACCGCCGATTTCCTTAACAGGACCTGGAGAAGCGCCGCAGTCGCCGTTTTTGCTGAAGAAGCTTTAGTCACGTTTCCCGAAGCCGCTTCGTCCCCGGCGGCAGGCGGTGTCGGCTGGGAAGCAGCGCCGGATTCTGCCGGCTCCGGCGGCTACCTTTTGTCGCAGGAGCCGGTGAGCGGCAAGGTGACGATAAAGAGCCGCCTGCGCTTTGTGCCGGATGCCGGGAGCCAACACCTCTTTTTGGCCGGTATAAGCCACGCTGCCGATGCTCCGCCAACACTTTTGGCCCTCAGCCTCCTGGTGAGCCGGGGCTGGATGAGTCCTTTGTATACCTTGGTTGTCGAAGGCGATCCCCGCCTTTTCCCGGATTACCTACCGGTCGAGTATATAAATACCCGTTGGGGCCGCTTGGCTTCATATACAATCAATCGCCTGCTGAACCTGGACACTGCTGAGCTGGAAGCGGTTTTGTCCATAGACCTGGAGAGCGGGCTCGTGGTGGTGGAGCTCAGCTCCGACGGCAACCCTTCCGACCGCCCTTCCGGTAACCCGCAAGGCGATTCCCACGCCCGCCCTCCCCGCACCAAGATTATTCATTATCAAGGTCAGCTGTATCTTAACCCGTTGCCCGTGCCTCAGGTATATGCCGGGGTGGGAGCCTATAGCGATGAGCCGGTGCCTGGAGAACCCAAGTGGAGTTTCCAGGTAGACCAATTTGCCTGGGAGCCGGCCTTCCTGCGCTTAGGCCTGCCGCTGCCTTTGCAGAAAAATGTATTTCTCGATTATATACCGGCAGACGAGCCGACCTTTAGAGTGGAAGGGGTTGGCCCGGGACTGCCGGGGGAATTCCGGTTGCTGGCCGACGACAGCCGGTCCTCGGAAACCGTGCTTTGGCAAGGCCGCCTCACGGCGCCGGAGGAGCAGTTGACCTTAGCCCAGGGCTGGCCGGCACCTGGGAAATATGAAGTAAAGCTGGTCTATGTGGAGCCTGATTATCAGGTGCTCGTCGCCCGCACGTCGATAGATTGGCGCATTCTGGGCCAGGCTGCGGAGGAGCAGGAGCAGTGGCAGCAGTGGCCCGCCGAGGAGCGGGAAAATGAAAAAGAAAGGGGAAGGTGGTCTGTGGTGGCGCTTGACGAGACTTTGCAGTACCACAACCTGAAGGTGGATCACAAGCAAGTGATCGGCTCGATCAGCCCGCTATTGATGGGCGTCAACGTTATCTATCACCTGGAGAGAGATGCCTATTGGCGACCGGAGATGATTCCGGCCGCCCTGCGCCCCTTGAGGATGGGCTTTATCCGTTATCCCGGCGGGGAGATCACCTCGGTTTACCACTGGGACAAGCCGACCGGTCGCACCTGGCAGGTGGATCCCTGGTCGCCCTCCTTCGACGGCTATTACGCCGACCCGGCCGAGTGGATGAGCATAGATGAATATATGGATATCGTCCGGCAGGTCGGCGCCACCCCCATGTTGGGGATCAACATCTCCTCCGCCCACAAATTCAACCGGGTGGAGGAAGGCGTGGCTCAAGCAGAGGCTTTCCTGCGCTATTGCCTGGAGAAGGGATATAATGTCAAGCACTGGTTCCTGGATAATGAAGTCTACCTTCCCCAGAGCTATGTCACCCTGACGGCGGAAGAGTATGCCGATTACATCAACTTATACAGCGAAGCCCTGAAAAGAATCGATCCGGAAATCGAGATCATCATCAACTGGCGGCCACGCTGGGAGACTGCTTGGGAGATCATTCTGGAGCGGGCCGGGCACAACATCGACTATATCGACCTGCATTCCTATTGGAGCTGGGGTTCCGCCTCTTTCGAACGCTGGCTGGAGAGGCCGCTGAGCCGGTCCAACAATCTCACTTACGAAAGCATCATCGCCATGTTCAAGCAAATATTCCAGCTGCGCGGCCTCGACATCAAAGTCGGTATCCTCGAGTGGAATGTAGGCGTGGGCGAAGATGCCAGACGGTATGTGAGTCCCTATCAAGCTGGGCTGATGAATGCGGAGTTTTTCCTGCAATTCATCAGAGGCGGGCTGGACGCCGCCGCTTTTTGGCCGCTCCACTATGAAGGGCAATGGCGGGAGCGGGCTCTGCTCTCGGTGAGCGCCGATAAAGTCAAGACCATGCCGGTATATGATGTCTTCTCCCTGTATGCCGCCGTCTTGGGAGACCACCTGGTTTACTGCAGCTCCGATCAGCAGTGGAATCTGGCTTTCGCCGCCCTGAATCGGGAAGGCGACAGGTTGACCGTATATGTGCTGCGCAAGGACGGCCAATATGCGCCTATAGCGCTGAATATAGGAGATTTTTTGAAGGGGTTCGACCGGGAACGAGAGAGCGGGGAGAACGGAGAGAGCAGGGAGCGCGAAGCGGCCGCAGCCATAAAAATACTATCCTACATGGCACCGGAAGGAGACACCATGGCGGAAGAAGCCTGGGTGCGGGAACTCTCCTGGCAGCTCAGACCGGGCACGGCTGCGGATGAGACCATTATCGAATTTGCCGTACCGCCCTACAGCCTGACCAGGGTGGTCATTGATCTATCTGATGTAAGAAGCAGCAATGATAATAAATATGGGGGAGGTGAGGCCTCGGACGGGAAGAGATAAATAGTCAGCTGATTGCTGATTCCGGCAGGAACGCCTGCCGGAATCGGGACAGAGCCGAGCCGAGCCAAGCCGAGCCGGAACAGGCGAACCGGCAATTGAAGCCAGATCAGGAGATCAGAAATAAGGAGGATTAAAATGAAGAAAAATAAAGGGATTGCTACCGTGGGAATTATGACCTTCATTCTGTCCATTATCATGGGGACCATCGCCTTCGCCGCCTATGCCGCACCGGTGGAAATTGAATTCTTGACACCCTTGTGGAATGAAGATGTGAGGAAATGGTACGAAAATGAGATGATCCCCGAATTTGAAAAGCTCCATCCCGACATAAAAGTGAGAATCGCCTATGTCACCTGGAATGAATATGACGACAAGCGGTTGGTCGCCACTGCCGCCGGTGTGGGACCCGACGCCTGGTTGGTGCCGGCCGCCAATGCCGCCCTGCAGGGCTATCGGGAACAGATTATTCCTCTGGACGAATTTGTGGAAAAATCGAAGGCCGAAATGAATCTGGGCGATTTTCTGCCGCAGGCTTTAGTCTCGCAGCAGTTCGAAGGCAAGCTCTATGCCATCCCGAACACCCTCAATTTGCGCACCTATGTTACCAACATGGATCTCTTCTCCAAAGTAGGCATGGATCCGAAAGCGCCGCTCGGCGACTGGAGCGACTTCATCCGTCTGGTGCGCCGGCTGAGCGGGACTTATGATTATTCAAAGATAAACAGTTTCAAAGTAGTCACCATGTCACAATATTGGGGCGCCGTGCTGCTGGAGTCGGGTGTAAACTGGCTGGGACCCAACTGGGAGTTGCGGTTTGATTCTCCGGAGGGTGTCGCTTTGATCAATTACCTGACCGACCTGTTCACCGCCGGAGGCGCCAATCCCGCCATGTGGACGGGCGGCGGCTTGTATGACGGCACCACCGCTATGGCTTTCACCGAGATCGCCAATCTGCGTGCTGCCGACAAGGCTTTAGGTGGCGGCGCATATTTCCTGCCTGAACCGGTAAGACAGACGGCGGTCTTTCCCATTACCGGGTTCGGCATCTCCAACGCCAGCAAGAACCCGGAAGCAGCCTGGAAGTGGATTCTCTTCCATACCAACTCCGAGAACCTGACGCGCTTCAATGCCTTCTACGGCCGCGTCCCACCTCGCCTCAGCTCAATGCGCTCAGCGGAGATCATGAACGACGTCCTGCTCAGGCAGGCAGCCGATGTGGCGGCCC
>DULU01000015.1 GCA_012840225.1 Bacillota bacterium | reverse complement strand
GACGGCCACATTTTGGTCACCATGGGTGATAAGCTGATCGAAGCCGATGCAGTGAGGGAGTTGCTGCGCACCTTCGCCGAGCAGCAGTTGGATGTGGTCGTGGGAGTGCTGCCTTGCCGGAAAGAGTCCTCCGGTGGGCGGATTTTGCTGCGGGCTGATGGCCGACTGGCCGGGATTGTGGAGACCCGTGATATCCAAAAAGCCGCCATCTTGGAGGAAGCATATCGGGTTATCGCCTTAGGGGAGAAAGAGCGGGCGGCGGCGCTAGAGGCATTGGCCGTAGAGGTAGAAAAGACCATTCCTAACGAAGAAAAACGGCGGATCGCTCTTGGTCCGCTGGCGGAGGCCCTGAGTGAGCGAGATATGGCCGCTGTGGTCAAGGCTTTGCAGGCCGGTGATCCCGAGATGCGCTTCATCAGCCTGGGGAAAAATAGGTTTGCCGCTGCTCAAGCAGCAGAAGCCTGCTACGAAAACGCTGCTCTCTATCTTTTCAAAGCGCCGGCTTTATATGAAGGTTTAAAGTGGATCACTGCTGACAACGCTCAGAAGGAAGAATACCTCACCGATGCTGTGAACTACCTGGCCAATGCCGTCGATGCCGAGGGGCGGGCTAAGTTTGCCGTGGGCTATGCCGTGCTAGATCCGGAAGAGGTGCTCACTTATAACAACCCGGAAGAGCTGTTGGCGGTGGAAGAAGCTTTCCAGCGCCGGCTGGCTAAGACTGAGATGGGGAAAGCGGCAGTCACGGTTGTGGAGAAGCCGACTCTTCCGAAGAGCCGGTTCCGGACGGTGCGGGCTTGGCTGCAATTGTTGGAGCGCGGTGGACAAGCCCTTAATGCTACTTTGAACGATATTTACGGCGCCGATGAGCCTCTCCATGCTGAGCGTATTGCCACTTTCAGGCGAGTTTTACAGCGCTTTGGCGAGTTATATGGCTATGAGCGCAAAGTGATTTTGGTGCGGGCGCCGGGGCGGGTTAATCTGATGGGGCGCCATGTCGAGCATAGGGGCGGTAATGTAAATGTTATGGCGATTAATAAGGAAACCGTATTGGTGGCGGCGCCCCGTGAGGACGATGTGGTTAACATCAGCAACACCAACTCCGTCCGTTTCCCGGATAGGCAGTTCGACATTGGTAAAGAAGTGGCCGGGCTGCCGTGGGATGATTGGCTGAATTATATAGACAATGAGCGTGTGCAAAACTTGGTGAAGTCTTCGGGCGGCGATTGGGTGAACTATGTCAAAGCCGCTTTCTTGCGCTTGCAGTTCCAGTTTAAAAATGTAAGATTGCGGGGCATCGATGCTGTGTATGAAGGGAACATCCCCATTGCTGCCGGGCTTTCCAGTTCGTCGGCGCTGGTGGTGGCCACGGCCGAGGCAGCGGCGGCTTTGAATGAGATGGATGTAACCCCGCAGGATTTTGTGGACTTGTGTGGGGAAGGGGAATGGTATGTCGGTTCCCGTGGTGGAGCTGGAGACCATGCGGCCATGAAGTTCGGCCGGAGGGGTGCTGTTACGCAAATCGGCTTCTTCCCATTTAAGGTGGGGAGGGCGGTGCCGTTCCCCGATGAATACCGGTTGGTGGTGGCCAATTCGCATATTAAGGCGCAGAAGATGACCAACGCCAAGGACACTTTCAACCAGCGGGTGGCTTCCTATGAGTTTGGCTTGATGCTGTTGAAGGAGGCTTATCCGCAGTGGGCGGAGCGGATGGCGAGGCTGCGTGATGTAAATCCGGAGACGCTTGGTGTGCGGCCGAGTGTAATTTATCAGATGCTGCTCGGGTTGCCGGAGCGGATGACGCCGGCGGAGGTGTGGGCGACGCTGGGGGGTAAACATGCGGCGGCGTTGGAACGGATTTGCAGAAGCCATGCCCAGCCGGAGGAGTATTTGATCCGGTCGGTGGTTTTATATGGAATTGCCGAATGCGCCAGGGCGAGGATGTGTCTGAATTATTTGGAGAAAGGCGATATTGTGGGCTTGGGGCGCCTGATGCAGATCAGCCACGATGGAGACCGGGTGAGCCGGCTGGTTGAGGGGGAGGGAGCGGGGGCGGATGGCTCTGTGGAGCCTTCTGCTTCTATGGTGCCTTATGATTACAATGCTCCCGATAGCTATTTGCAGAGGCTTATCGAGGATCTGCAGAGCGAGGATCCGGAGCGGGTGGCGGCGGCGCAGATACACTTGCAGCCGGGCGGCTATGCCTGCTCCACGTCGGAGATTGATGGCATGGTCGATGTGGCCGGGAAGGTGCCGGGGGTTGTTGGGGCACAGCTGTCAGGGGCTGGCTTGGGCGGGTGCGTGATGGTGCTGGTCCACCGGGATAGTGTGGAGGCTTTGCAGCAGACTTTGGCGGAGAAATATTATTACCCACGCCGGTTAGAGCCCGATATCACGGTGTGTGTACCGGTTAAAGGATCCGGGTTGTTAGATATTGCTACAGGAGGTAATTAGCCAGACATGGCCGACTATTTTGTGCATGAATCAGCTTATGTGGACGAGGGGGCTTTAATCGGCAAGGGGACCAAGATTTGGCACTTTTGTCATGTGATGCCTAAGGCTAAGATCGGGGAGAATTGCTCCTTGGGGCAAAACGTGTTCGTGGCCAACAATGTCACGATCGGCAATAATGTGAAGATCCAAAACAACGTATCGATTTATGAAGGGGTCGTGCTGGAGGATTATGTCTTCTGCGGCCCCAGCATGGTCTTTACTAATGTTAAAAATCCTAGGTCGGCCTTTCCCCGCAACACTAGCTCCGACTATTTAACGACGCGCGTCAAGTATGGCGCTTCCATTGGAGCAAATGCTACCATTGTATGCGGCACCACCATTGGCGAGTGGGCTTTTGTGGCTGCCGGAGCGGTGGTGACCAAGGATGTACCACCTTATGCTTTGGTTGCCGGGGTACCGGCCCGGGTGATTGGTTGGGCTTGCCGGTGTGGTGTACGGTTAACGTTTGCTGGAGATGCAGCCCAATGCAGCCAATGCGGTCGTAAATATAGTGGCGGCAGCACAGGTAACGTGAAATTGATAGAGGAGTAACATAGATGTGTACAGGGTCATATTCCAACCCTTGTTTTTTGTGACAGGAGCAATAGACTAATGAAAATAGTGACAGTAGTGGGAGCCCGGCCGCAATTTATCAAAGCCGCGGTAGTCTCACAGGCGTTGGCTCAAACAATTGGCATGGAGGAAATTTTGGTACATACCGGCCAGCATTATGATGAAAACATGTCGGATGTGTTCTTTGTGGAGATGGGTATCCCGCAACCTAAATACAATTTGGGTGTGGGTTCCGGCAGGCATGGTGAGCAAACGGGCCGTATGCTGGCGGAGATTGAACAAGTTCTCATAAAAGAAGAGCCCGATTGGCTGCTTATATATGGCGATACCAACTCTACCTTGGCGGGAGCCTTGGCGGCAGCCAAACTGCACATACCGGTAGCCCATGTGGAAGCCGGACTTCGTTCCTTCAATCGCCGCATGCCGGAGGAGATCAATCGTATTGTCGCCGATCATGTAGCCTCTTT
>DULU01000133.1 GCA_012840225.1 Bacillota bacterium | reverse complement strand
CTGGCGGTCGTTAATAAAAGCATCGGTGCTCAGAGATCGCGCTCCCTGTTGACCAGGATATCGGCCACGACAATGATCACCATCCCGGCGATGGACAAAGCATAATATAGCGGACTATAGGAGTTAAAAATAACACCTAGGATTAACGACATAAAGAAAACAAGCCATAGGGAGCCGGCCACGCTTGTACCTAACAGCAAAAAACTAACGTACGACCTACGCTCCCCTGGCAACCAATAGAGAATGACCCAGCCCAAAGATGATAATCATGACGAAATTTACATTAAAGATCCTGCAGATAAAGACCGGAGTGGACCGACCGGCCAGAAATTAGCGGCCGATCTGCCATTTGAGAAAGACCGGGACCAATGGGAGCAGGATAAAACCGCGCCTGACCAGGACTACAGACAGCATCTGTGCGGTTTTTCCACATCTGCTACCTATCGCCGGCTGAAATAGCGGTGCTTTCCGCTATTTCAGCCGGAATGAGTCCTGTACATGGCGTATGCTACAAAAAGCTGTCGCTGCCAATTGATTGCTAATTCCTAACAACCCCATCAGATAGGAGTGTGTCTGCAGTTACTCAGAATGCTTCAAAATGCACGTCATCCACATAAACTTCGGCAGGCAGCTGCGGATTTCCGGTGCGATGGATGATGATCAAAACTGTAGCGGTGGCTGCATTGTCTGGTGCTTGTGCCGATACTGTAAGATCTTGCCAAACGTCAAGAGCAGAGGCATTAGCCCGGTGATAAGCAATCCTGTATGTGGATGTCTCCGCCGGCAGATCGGCCGGCCAAAACTCCAGCCAAACCTGACAGCGGCTAGGTTGTCCCAACTCTTTGACAAAAGCTTTGGCGCTTACAGTATAGAAGCCTTTCTTTTCGACAGGAATGTGGATGCTTCTGATCCCTACATAATTGTCTTCCACACCGACCAAGCGCAGACATTTTTCACCTTCCCTGCTTGGACAGGCTACTACCGATACGTGCTCCTGCTCTTTGTTTTTCCATGCTGATCCGGCAAACGGTTTCCAGCCGAAGATATACTCGTCCTCCCAGCCCTGATATTTTGCTCGAGGTGGCTCTTCGGATTCAAAACTGCCATTATCCAATCCGGCAGCTGCCGCCGCAGTTCCCGCTGTTCCTAAAACCAGCACCAGAGCAGCCAACATCATTAATAAAAGAGCTTGTCTTTTCAACCTGCATCCCCCTTGTCATTTTGTAGCTATTAGGCTTAGCATAGCCTGAAGTTATGTCTTTCAGATTATATTATAAGTAACTCCTGTGGCTCCTTCTTCTCTATTGCTTCTTCCCATAAAACATGATGTTATGATAAAACCCAAAAAAGCAGCTATTCATGATGTAACCGACCTATGCATGTAACGACCTATACAACATGTGATCATCCATCTGCATATGATCTCCATCTGCATATGATCTCCATCCGCGTATGATCTCCATCCGCGTATGATCATCCAACCGCATCTCCCCGAAAAATATACCGGAAGTAAGGGGAGAAAAGATGAAACACATGTTTGCAGATGAGGAGGAATATACTAAGATAGTATTACTATCGTTGTTGGTGAATGGAGGGGAGCCAATTGAT
>DULU01000140.1 GCA_012840225.1 Bacillota bacterium | reverse complement strand
TGCTAATATTAGGAATATTAGCCTCGTTTGTGCCTTCCTTATCCCACTGACACCTTCACCGCCAACCATCCTGTGAACTTCTGGACTCTCCCGCCAAACTTGCCCGCCCCCAGTTCCTACTTCCCCACCGAGGCTGATCAGGAGTGGGGTGGGATTACCGACGGCCCTGGGGTGAGGTGAAAAAAGTACCCACATCCCCTAACCGTCCCTTACTGAGCTGGGCTTTTCCTATATACGGCCCATTTTTTGCCGACCGCCCCGTAGTGCTAATATTAGGAATATTAGCCTCGTTTGTGCCTTCCTTAATCCCACTGACACCTTCACCGCCAACCATCCTGTGAACTTCTGGACTCTCCCGCCAACCTTGCCCGACCCCAGTTCCTACTTTCCCACCGAGGCCGATCGGAAGCGGAGTGGGATTACCGACGGCCCTGGGGTGAGGTGAAAAAAGTACCCACATCCCCTAACCAGCCCTTACTGAGCTGGGCTTTTCCTATATGCGGCCCATTTTTTGCCGACCGCCCCGTAGTGCTAATATTATGAACCTTTCTTCCCCACTTTCATCTCCCGGTGACCAGTCGGCAACTTATTATCTTCCACCTCACCATCTCCTTTACGAGCGGCGCCATACCAGGATACAAGATGTATGTTATGGGTAGCAGTGTTGTAACCGTATATGTCTTGGTCGGGTAGAGCCAAACCGTTGCTTATTGGGTTCTACCTGGTTTTTTAGTCCGTTACATAATGTAAATATCACATTACATAATGTAATTATAGTACTATTAATATTGAAGACGTATTAAATACCACCTTTATAATTTTTGTTTTGGAGCAGCAGGATTTGGGATGTCAGCGGAGAAACAGAACGGGAACGCTTGTGCGCAGGTGGATTTTAAGAAGTGAATCTTGAGAAGGGGTGGGGACTATGGCATGCAAAATCACTAATGTGAACATTGTGGTAGAGGCGCCGGCAGCTCTTTTTCAAGATAAATCGTTGCTGACCTCCGCTAAACTAGTCTGGCTGGCTATCGCTCTTGATATCTGGGAATTAAGCAATGACCTTACCAGGCTTTTCTCCCCAGATAGAATAGCTGAGCGGATCGGGCTCTCCAAGCCGACCATCAAGAAAGCCCTTAATCAACTATTCATCCGAGGATGGTTGGTACAGCCGAAAACCCAGGGTAACACCCCGGTTCACTCTACCTCTACCCTGCCACAGACCATACCCCCGGCAGGCAATCAGCTTCCCCACAATCAGCAGCAAGCTCAAACTCAGTACAACATTCAGCCTCACGGCCTATCCAACATTCCACCAGTCCACTCGCCATGTCTGACTCCACCACCCAATCCACAACAATCAACTATGCAGCAATCGCCGTCCATGCAGACTCACGTGATGATGCCGCCTGCCTCATCCTCATCGTCCCAGCCACAACCTCTTCCTCCTTACAACGGCACACATGGTCATGGCTATGTCCAGCATCCTCCCATACAGATTCCTCCCCAAACATACCCCAACAACTACTCCCAAGCACAAACCCAGGCTCAGACCCAAACTCAGTTTCAGACACATGCCCACGGTCAACCTCATGGCTGGATTCAAGGTCAACCCCAAGTCTGGATCCAAGTACAGGCCACAGCTCAGAACCATAGCCAGGCATATCCCCCTCCCCATCCCCAGCCCCAGGCACAAACCTATGGTCATATACAAGGCCAGGCTCAAAATCTGGCTGGTGCCCATCCTCCGTTCCAAGCATATTCGCAAGTCCAGGCAAACCCTCATGCCCAGATACATCCACCGCCCCAAGCTCAGCAGCAGTTCCAGCCGCAGGCACAGTACCAGCCGCAGGCACAGTACCAACCGCAGCCGCAGTTCCAACCGCAACAGAATTTCCGACCGCACCCGCAACATCAGGCGCAGCAGCATTTTCATCCATATCCGCAGTTCCAGCCGCAATCTCAGTTCCAAACCCATCCGCAGTTCCAGGCTCAGCCGCAGGGACAGGGGCGGGTCCCGAGCGAGGCGGAGATCGATGCTCAGATAGCCAAGATCAAGGCTCAAGCCCAAAAGGAGGCTGAGGAAAAGCGCCGGGTGTTGGTGGAATCGATTTTGGCCCCGCGCTTCCGCCACTACATAAAGGTTAATATACCGGTAGACTTAATCACCGCCACGCACCTCAACCCACAGACCAGGGTGATTTACGGTACCTTGCAAACCTTACCTAAATACAACAATAGTCGAGTCTATTACACCTACACTAAAATAGCCGAACTGCTGCATTTGAATGTCAAGACGGTACGCCGGGCCTTGTTTAAGCTGCGGGATGAAGAGTGGCTCGACATCCAGACCATGATAAAGACAAAAAACAAACATATCTATATTGGCAATCCGGTGTCGATCAAGAGGAAAAAGGCGGAGCACAATCTCAGCAGAGCCAAATTCTACGGTGAAGCTCTGATGCGGGAGGCTCTCAATTTGGTACTGGACTGGGATAACGGCGTGGACAATGCTACACCTGATTATCTGAAAAACCCTTATACTCATGAGCAGATGCATTTCGACCGCCACTATGAAAAGCACAATGTGGCATTCGAGTTCAACGGAGAGCAGCATTATCGTGCGACGAAAAGGTATAACCAATCTGCCGTAGCCAAACAGAAGCGGCTGGATAGGATTAAGCAGAAGATATGTGCCGAAAGAAACATAACGCTCCTGATCTTCAGGCGGGAGGACTTGAGCCTAACCAAAATAGTAGAGAAGATAAAACAGGACATCCCGTGGGCTCCTTTGCGTGACCTGACAGGATATGGCGACCTGATCAAATTTCTGGAAAGAAAGATGACCAATTACCGGGAAAAGAGTCAGGTCTATGCGCCTGGCACGTCAAGAAACTAGCCGGCAAGGCCATGAGTAAGGCAAGGTCTTGCGCATAGCCTTGAACATAGCCTTGAACATAGCTTTGAAAAGCAGGCCGAATAGCTGCCCCCTCAGGCAGGGGATAAATCATTGCACCTGGAATATGCCAAAAAAATGTCTGTCACGTATATGCCAGATGTCGGGAGCATCTATGATATGCGCTTTGGAGCGCTGAGCAGGGTTGGCTGCATGGCGCAGACAAGTAGGTGGATAGCGGTTGGACAATGTATACTCACAAAACATACCGGCACATGCAGCACAAAATAATTACCGGGAAAGGCAGCGGGAGCGGGCCTTAGGCTATCTGGTCATTACCGCATTGCTTTGGAGCCTGGGCGGACTGCTGATCAAATCAGTCGCCTGGAACCCCCTGGCCATCGCCGGCATGCGCAGCGCCATCGCCTTGCTGCCGATGCTGGCGTTCACCAAGCGGTCCCGGTTCACCTGGTCGGGAGCACAACTGGGTGGAGCCGTTGCCTATGCCGCCACCGTCAGTTTATTTGTGGTCGCCAACAAGCTCACGACGGCGGCAAATGCTATCCTGTTGCAGTATACCGCGCCTATCTATGTCGCCCTGTTCGGCACCTGGTTTTTAGGCGAGAAGGCGACCAAAACCGATTGGCTGGCCATCGGAGCCACATTTGGAGGCATGCTGCTTTTCTTTGCCGATCGCCTAAGCCCGGGCGGGATGTTGGGCAATTTCATCGCCATTTTAAGCGGCATCGCCTTCGCCGGCACCGCCATGTGCCTGCGAAAACAAAAGAATGCCTCGCCGCTGGAATCGGTAATCCTGGGCAATATCCTGACAGCCTTCATCGGTCTCCCCTTTATGTTCTCCGGTCCATACCCCGATGCCACTGGTTGGGCAGCATTGCTCTTACTCGGCCTATTTCAATTAGGTTTTTCTTATATTCTTTACGCCACCGCCATGAAGCACGTAACCGCATTGGAAGGTATACTCATTCCCATACTCGAACCAATCCTCAACCCTGTATGGGTGGCACTCTTGCTAGGAGAAAAACCGGGCAGGTTCGCCGTCGTCGGTGGTTTAATCGTTCTGGCGGCGGTTACCGGGCGTTCTGCCGCCACTTTACGCCAGCCGCAGCCGGCACAGTAAATTGTTGCAAAAAGCATGACGATTGGATAAATATTACCAATGCAATGCAAAGGATGCGCGAACGACCATGAAAGCTTATCACAACATTGTGGACGCGATGGCCGAACCGCAGCCCGGCGAGATCTTCCGGGAATATAGTTGGGCCGGTCCGTATGTCAACGCCAGCAGATGGCAGAGGGTGACCGACCCCCAGGCCAGGCATCCCGGTGCAGCCAAACACCTGCCGAATCCGGTCAATACCATATGCCTCGACGACCTGGAGCTGGCGACCAAGGCCGAGCTCTACCTGGAGCAATGGGGCGGCCATGCAGGTACCACTGCCAAACGCCTGCGCCTGAACGGTAACGACTGGATTGACCTCCCGGAATCGCCGTATTTGGGACCCGCCGCTCCTGAAAGTTATCAATATATGAGATTTCGCACCCTCCCCATCCCCCTTTCCCAATTGCGGGAGGGCGACAACACCTTTGAGTTTACCAGCGGCGGGCAAATAGCTCATGATTTCGGCTGAGGGCAATGGGGAGTATATGGTGTTATAATACGTATTTATTACGACAAGGCCAAGCCGCACCCCACAGGCCGCCTGCCCACTCCGGCGGCCGGCAGCAGCTGCGGCAGCCTTGACGATCAGGTTACGTTCTCCGTCGAAGTGGCGACAGAAACCGGAGGCAGCCCGATCAAGCAGGTTGATTACATAGGTTATTATGAAGACTATGATTATAACGGCGACGGTATCTATTTGGACTGGCAATACTTATTCCGCCGTGGCCAGATAACCAGGCATATTGGTTCAGCTTCTTCTGCTCCCTGGTCGGTGGTTTGGGACACTTCCTGGGTGCCCGATCAGGCGGCTCCCATGAAATTTAAAGCCCGCATCATCGATGAGAATGGTATATGCTATATCACCCCTGTGGTGGAAGGGGTCACTCTGCAGCGTCCCGGCAAAAGGACAAAAAGTGTAAAGCTTTGTAAACCTTATGACGTGCCTACCCGCTGGCAGACAAGAGCCGGTCAGACGCATACCTCAAAACTGCAGGTGGATATCGATCCCTCCGACCCCCGGGTGAAGGAGGCTCGCCTCCTAATAGCTACCTGGTCGGGAGACCATGCAGAAGAAATCGGGTTGAACGGCAGAATGCTGATCAACAAAATCGGTTTCTCGCACGATTACAGCTTGGATGAAATTCCTCTTCCTCTCCATTACCTGCAACCAGGCGAGAACACCGTCTATACAAAATCCACCACCAAGGAACACGGTATTGAAGTGATGTGGCCAGGACCGGCAGTGAAAATCCGCATGGAGGCAGAATAGCCGGACCCGGCTTACCCGGCTTCGGTTAGAACCAATAATTCCAGCCCCAGTTGATGCCGGTTTTCGGCAAGAACTGATTCTGCGACTTACTGCGGGTGTGTATGATCTGCATCATGATTTCCGTGGAGAATGAGAATACTCCCAGCGTCGGATAGTCAATGCCGATAAAGCCCTGCACACCCGCCAAAGTGGTAGGCTCGGCAATACCGATGTCCACAACACCGCCTCCCAGGCCTACACCCATATAGCGGAATACGGAGCCACGCTTGCCCAAGTCGAACAGGATGCGGACGCTGCCGGTGGCGCAATAATCTTTTAGATTGGCTATGCCTTCCATTATGATGCCGGAGCTGACCCGCCTTTTAATGGAAATCCCGGAGAAGGGTTCGTCACCAAAATGCATGCCGATTTGGAAGGAGTTCCCTGCTTTACCGTCTGCTGTACCAGTTTTCGCTCCGGCACCTGGTGTAGCTTCTGCCGCTGCCACGCCACTTGCCGGGGCCTCTGCCGCTGCCACGCCGACTGCCGGATTCACAGCCACCAGTGCCGGTCCTGTGACAAGCAATGAAACCATCAATACGGTGAAAACCAGCATGATTAATCTCCTTTGCCTTAATCTCCCATTTGTTCCCACATGCCACCGGTGCTTGCATTACATTATTATCAACATTATATCTATTTAGGCGCTAATTGGCCACGTCTTCACCTCAAGCCCGTAAAGCCCTCAGGCCCCACAAGCCTCGGCAGTACGGTCATCAGTCCAGTCAGTACGGTCGTCAATCCATGCGCCAAAACGGGCGGATGATCAGCGCCACCACGATGGTGCCCAAGCCTACTGTCAGAGCGAAGAGCGACAGCGCCGGGCTCGGTCCGATTTGCTCAATCAGGGCGCCTAGGGGAACCTGACCTAACGGCATAGCCGCCAGTCCGGTTAAGGTGAACAGGCTGGTGATGCGCCCACGCACTTCATCACGGGCAATCAACTGGACCGATGTGTTGGTCATGGCCTGAGAGAGAGTAAAGAGACCGCCCACCAACGTGAGCAGTAAGAAGGAAAACAAAAAGGAAGAAGACCAGGCGAAACCGATCAAGGAAAGGGAAAAGAAAACATTGGCACAGACGATAAGGCGGCCTTTACGGCTGATGTTCCCCATCTTGGCCACAATCAGGGAGGCCAGGACGGTGCCGACCCCGCTTCCCGACATCAGGAAACCCAGTTCCCGCACGCCCACATGCAAGACCAGGTCGGCATATACTGGCATATACTGGTTATATCCTCTGCCGAAAAAGCTCACAAAGAGCGAGGTCAACACCAGGGCCAAGATGCGGGTATCTTCCCGCATTTCATAGAAGCTGCGGGTCAGATCCCGCCACAAAGAGCTCGTTCTCTTGGCAGCCACTCCGGGCGGCATGTCTATCAGGTAGAGGGCGATGAGGACGGCGCCGTAGCTCAAGGCGTTGGCTACATAACAGCCGCCGATGCCGATATAGGGCACCAAAAGCCCGGTCAGCGTCGGTCCCAGCATACCGGAGCCCTGGTAGGCGATGGAATTGAGCACCAGGGCATTCATCAGCTCATCCTTTTTGACCAGGCGGGGAATCAACGACTGCCTGGCGGGCTGGTCGAAGGCCAGGGCAGCGGCAGTGCACATGGCGACAATGTATACATGGTATACCTGAACCCTACCCGTATACACCAGTATGCCTAACACCATGGCCAGAGAGCCCTGTATGCTTTGGGTGATGTAAAGGAGTTTCCGCCGCTCCATAAAATCGGCCATGGCCCCGCCGAATAAAGAAAAACTAACCAGGGGAATGGCTCTCATCAGGGCGATCATGCCGATATCCGTAGCACGCCCGGTGAGATTGAAGACCAACCACCCCTGGGCTACCGTCTGCATCCAAGCTCCGGTGCTGGAGATGATCAGGCCGATCCACAGCAGCCGGTAGTTGCGGTTATATAATGCCCGGAACATGCTCCTTTCCGCAGAAACCTGCTGTTGCCGTTGCATTTCGATCATTACATATTACCTCTGGAACAGTCACAGGTTTTTTCCCTGAAAAAGCATTGCACTTCATACATCATGCTCCTTTCGGTGGGCAATGTCAACGTCGAGCAGGCAGCTAAGCGGCTGGACGGCCGTTTGCTTTTTATTTTGCAGCAGGGGAGGCAGGAAATATCTTCGACAAGAAATATTTCATAATATGTATATGCAAAAATAAAAACATGTTATAAACCAAACGGATATAACATGTAAAAGGGATGGGGATATAAACTGCTATGTTCCAGATAAAAAAGCAACTCTTGCCGTGTGAGCGTTTGACGAAGGAGCCGGAGCATAATTTCTTCGGTTATTACGACCTCCAACCTTGGAGCGGCGACGGGCGTTACCACCTCTGCCATCGGGTGGCGTTTCGGGATCGCATGCAGGCAGCTACAGATGTGGCCGAACTGGGCTTAATCGATATGGTAAGCAGGCAGTTCATTCCCTTTGCCCGCACCTATACCTGGAATTTCCAGCAAGGCGCCATGCTGCAATGGCATCCGCAAAAGCCAAACGAAGAAGTGATCTTCAACACCCGCGTCAACGGGCGTTTTACCGGCGCCATTTTCAACTTGGCGACGAGGCAGGTGCGGTTGTTGTCCTATCCTGTGGCCAATGTGGATCCGACAGGTCGCTATGCTTTAGGGATAAATTTCAGCCGCTTGTTCGATTTCCGTCCCGGATATGGCTACGCCGGCATTCCCGACCCCAATTTCCACGTCAACCACCCGGAAGACGACGGTATCTTCCTCATCAACCTGGAGGACGGCAGCGGGCGCTTGATCATCAGCTATCGGCAGATGGCCGACTTCTTCACCCATCATAATTGGATCGCCGACGCCAAGCTGGTGGTCAATCATATCACGTTCAATACGGACGGCTCACGCTTCGTGTTCCTGGTGCGCAACATGTCCCGCAGTTGGCAAACATCCGTGCTCACCGCCGCCGTCGACGGCTCGGATATAAGGACGCATATCGATTTCAGCCTGGCGTCGCACTATCACTGGCGTGATCCCGAGCACCTGCTCATCTGGGCGAGAGTCGTACAGAACGGTCCGGCCGGCCTCTTTCTGATCGATGTGCGGGACAATAGCACCACCCTCCTGGATCCGGCTTTCTTCACCGCCGACGGTCACTGCAGCTATTCACCCGACGGCAGCAAGCTGCTCTACGACAGCTATCCCGATCAGGAGGGCTACCGGCACCTATACTTATACGACCTGCGCCAAGGTCGGGGGATCACTCTCGCCGTGCTGCGTTCTCTACCTAACAAGTTCCTCTACCACAACGATATGCGCTGCGACCTCCACCCGCGCTGGAACCGGACCGGCACAGCCATATCTTTTGATTCCATACATGAGGATCATCGCCATGTTTATTGGATGGAGATTCCGGAAAGCCTCTGATAAAAGCGTAAGCCTCTGAAAAAAGCGTGTAGTATATATCTAATAGCATATAGAATCAAGCGCTTCACCTCCCCCACCACCCGCCTTCCGAACTGGGCTTCCGAAG
>DULU01000014.1 GCA_012840225.1 Bacillota bacterium | reverse complement strand
GGGGAGCCGTGTCGGCGTGCGCTGGCTGATGAACTTGGCGTCAGGTTCTTGATAGATGCCGGCCAGATGCTGCTCGAATTCGGCCGGTGCAGGCGGAGCCGGCAGTTTTCCTTCATCCTGAAGCGTGTAATATACGGCAGCGCGGGCGAAGAAGCCAGGATAATCACTTTCAAACCGGTAAAAAGCTACCGGATCCTTTGCCGCCAATGCCGCCAGGCGCTTGGCACAGAAAGAGCCGTCGCCGTTTGCCGTCTGTTCCAGCTTGACATTGTCAAATAACTCCAGTTCCATAAACCGGGCATCGGCGTCGCCCAGCCTTTTTTGCAGGCCCGGCAACATGGAGATGAAGTAAGCTTGACAATAGAGATAACGTGACCAGTCTTCCCCGGCCAGATAACCTAAGCGGCCGGGACTGATATAGCTGTGCTTGATGACCTGCCAGACCTCCTGCCAGTGGTGAAAAAGCGATTGCGGCGGTGCCAACCGGTGGCGCCGGCATTGCGCCCAGGTGAAAACCAGCTCCTCCAGGGAGATGACCATATAACCGAAATGAAGGAAGCCATGGTGTTCAAACCCGAAGTTAGGATGCAGGTTGGCACCGACATGCCACTCGGCTATGGGGCGTCCATCTACCAGGCGCTGATCTTCGGCATCCTGCGGCACGGATAAAGTGTTGATAAAGTACCGACACGCCTGCTCCCACCAGGCGGCTTTCCTGGCATGGTCGGGAAGGTAGATGATGGCGTGCAAAAGCATGCTGCCGTTCCAGGAATTGGCCTCCGCATTGGTCCGTCCCAACTCCGGGCGCTCAGGCCAGCGGTTGCAAATGATGGGCTGCTTCATCAGGTGTTCTGCTTCGGCTTCCACCATTTTTTCCACTCGCTGCTTATCCTCATCCGTGAATTTATCCCAGAGAGCATCGATGGCGGCCACTCCCCGCAAAAACAGGTTGCCGGATATCCAGTCCGTACCCCACTTGGTACCATCCTGGCTCACCAAATCGCCGGTGGTGTGGAGGCGCAGGAAATAACGCAAGGCCGCCAGGGCTCGTTCATAAAGAAAGTCCCGTGATACGCCTGAGATAGCGATGATGTCGTCGGATGCCAGTGTGGCCAAAGTGGCATAGGCAGAAGCGTAATTGGCAATGGATTGATGGCCCCAATGCCTGTAGGCCGTGCCGTAGTAACCGAGATCCGGCGTTCCGTCCAAGGGATGATAGTCTCTTTCTGCCGCCTTAACCCAACGCGCCAGCAGCGCCAGGTAGTCCGATAAGTTCAGATTTTTATTGAGACAATTCATGAATCACACCTCTTTGTTATCATGGTAAGTACAGGTCGATCCCCGCTCGACCCATTTGACTGGAATAGTGATATCCACTTGGCGACGGGGTTCCCGCAGTTGGTAAAGCAGGAGCTGTCGGGCTGCTTCATATCCGATCTCCGTCAGATGGACGTCGACGGTGGTGATGGATGGCTTGGCAAAGGAAGTATAAGGTATATTATGTATGCCAACTACAGCAATATCCTCAGGTACCCGGATACCTACATCGAGCAATGTTTTTAATAAAACAATAGCTACAGTATCCGTGGCGCACACCAGCACGGAAGGGCGTTCCTCCCGAGGTTGTCGGACAAGGGCAATGATGTTTTCGCAGTGTTTCTCGACTTTCAGGATAAACCATTCAGGCTCTACCGGAAGACCGGCGGCCAGCAAGGCTTTTTGCAAATGAGCAGCCCTGATTTTCGCCATGGGAGTGGTTCTTTCTTCTCCGACAAAAGCGATGCGTTTATGACCTAAACCCCGGAGTTTGGTTACTATCAGGGAGGCCATTACGGCTTCATCCGGATGTACGGTAATATCTATATGAAACGGAGCAAAAAAATCAGGTGTACGAAGAGTAGCGGCGGTGGTAATGCCCAAATCGTTGCAGTGTTGTATTAAGCTGCCATATCCTTTTGGAGTGATGAAAAGGACCCTGTTCATCAACAAATTGGCTCGTTCGGACTTTTTGTCGCCATAATTCTCCCCGACGATCTGTAATGAGGCACCGGCATATTCTGTGTATTCTCTAATACCCCGGAGTATCAACTCATGAGCGGCGGCCAGATTTTCCGCTTTGGGCACACAGACAATTATGTGCCGTGCCGTTGAAGTAGCAGATTTGGGTTTGGCATCGGTATATTGAAAGTAGCCGAGTTCACTGGCCACCTTCATAATCGAGGCCCGTGTTTCCTCACTGATGCCTGCATGTCCGCGGAGCGCCCGTGATACGGTGCTGACCGACACATGCGCAGCCTTGGCAATATCGTGCATGTTGACTCTCACGCGGCATCTCCTTATTAGCGGTTAGTTATGAGTAATATTCAATATGGGTTTGCAAAACACTGCGGTAAATGGCATATCGCAAGTTGCGAAAAATTTTCCAGGGATGGACAGCGAGCGGGATAAGATACGGCAACCGCCCACATTGGCCGCGCCCACATTGGCCGCGCCCACATTGGCCGCGCCCACATTGGCCGCGCCCACATTGGCCACGCCGACATAGGCCGCGCCGACATAGGCCGCCGCCGGCGGGAGATGATGGGGAAGGGAATTACGGCAGGATCAGCCTACCTGGCCCGTCAAAGGTCATGGGCTGCGGTGCCCCGAGGACTTCGATTTCCGGTACGGTAAAGCCCGGCGCAGCTAACCCCTGAGCAGCTAACCCCGGCGCTGCAGCTGGGCCGCCCGGCCCCGGTCTCTCCGGCAATAAAGCGGTGGAGATGTAAAACTCCTCTATTGACTTGGTATCTTTGATGTATACCAGCCGGGCCGCGGCCGGATTGGGGCATCCGGAGGTCAGGAGAGCCAGCGCTGTCGCCGCCCGGTCGGTCGGCATCACGAGCGGCAATTTGGCACTGTTGAAGACACTGGAGGTCAGGACATTCATATAAGTGGCGGCAAAGTCGATTTGGCTAAACAAGCGGTAGGTGATAATGTCGGCCAAACCTATCCCTAAGGCGTTGCCGTGAGATTTGGGCGAAAGGTCGAGCACCGCCAGTTTGTACACCTGGATGCCGGCGGTCAACTCAGGCACGGCGAAGCGTCCGGTGACATAGGGATCCATGCCCAGGCCGCTGATGTCTTTACCGATCCGGCCGACCAACAAGACATCCAGCTCAGCAAAGGGCAGGCGGCCCATCAGCCGGCGGGCTTCTTTTAACAGCAGGGGTTCTTTGGTCAATATATTTCGGCCCTCAATCAACTCCAGGAGGGCGGTGCGGCAGGCGGCGTTTTCCACCAGGCAGACGGCAAACGGCACATTTACCTGGGCGAGGATGAGGCGGGCTGCCTCCTGAATTCTGGCCGAAAGGTGGGGGAAGCCCCCTCTGTGCAGGGATTCGGCACCCTTTTGTTTCCCGAGGCCGATGGTGAGCATCTTGGCGGCGCCGCTCTCAATGGGGCCGGTGAAGGAGGTGTGCGGCTTAATGCGGCAGACAGGGATCACCGCATCCGCGGCATGGGCGATCCGGTCGAAGAAAACCTCGTGACCCTGGGGAATGCTCCCCAAATGGACAGTTTCCATGGTGGCCTTAATCACCAGACCTGTTTGTTCAGCTCTCAAGCCGAGCTCTTCCAGGTACCGGGCTTGACCGGCGGCTGTGGCGGCGCCATGACTGCCCATCGCCGGCACAATGAACGGTTCGGCGCCCCATTCTTTGAGCTTTTGGCCCAGGGTGGACACTACTTCGACGATGTTGGCTATACCTCGGCTGCCGCAGGCTATGGCCACCTTCATTCCCGGCCGGATGCTTTTCCGGATGTCACCTGCCTCCAGCTTGGTCGCCAGTTCCCGCCGGCAGTCGGTCACCTCCGGCAGGTGCAGGTGCTGCCGCACCGCTACCCACTGGGGGAATGCGGAAAAATTGTCAAGATGAGGTCGCAAAGCCTCCCAGGGAGCCTTCCAGTCGATCATGTTGGTGCTGCCTCTCCAACGCTTCTTATCTATGACTCATTTCCGGCTATGGTTTATTTTCTGGTGAGCACGAGCTCAAACCGGCCTTCCTTCATCTTCTGTGTGACGGAGAGCTGCAGGCGCACCAAACCGTTCCGCCAGGTATGCGTCATCCTGGGATCATCTTCCATGTCAATGGGATTGATGGTCGGCTGCAACACTGTCGGATCATAGCGGAGGCTGACGGGCCTCTCTCCCGGAAGAGGCAGGATGATTTCTCCCGGCAAAGCCGATTCGGGAGCCAGGGGGGTGATCAGGTTGAGGATGATCTGCCCCGACGGTTTATTTAATTTAAACTCTTCCTTAATCCTGACAGAAGGTACGGGCTCTCGCTCCAGCCGGACGGTGCGCCGCCATTCCAGGATGCCGGCTTCTTCGGGGTAGGCCGGGGCGATGTCCAGCTCCAACTCCTCTCCCTTGTCGCCGTCCGTTCTGTAAACCACATTGTGGGCCTGATACTCCCTACCCTGCCGCTGCTGGACGCCATTCACCTCTGGCAGGTTGTGATAAGAGCTTTGCATGGGCCACAGTTCATAGCGTTGCGCGGAGAAGGTCTTGGCCGTATATTGCGGTGCTCCGGGATCGATGAATACCGGCCGGCCGTCGGCAAAGACGATGAAGCTCCCCACGTCGTTGTGATTGTGCGATTCATTGTTGTGACCACCTTTGGCCGCCAAAAACCAGCCCCGGCCGGTCCGGGCATCTTCTCTGGCGACCATGACGGCGGTGTCCGGGAGCCAGACAGATGGCAAATAAGGAGACTCAGCCGCCTCAGCCGGATCCGGGGGGTGGATGGGGTGGTTGAGGAGGGCCGGAAGGCGCCTGGTCAGATATGATGCCCCGGCGTCTGGCTGTGGGTTCAGATTAAAGAGGTGGGCGGCGAAGGCCTGCATTTTGCGGTCGCCAATGCGCCGGCCGAAACGGCTGATCAGGTCGACGGGCGGGGAAAGGAGGGCCCCGCAGTCGGCGAAATTGACGAAATACCGGCCGCTGATCCAGGCCCGGTAGATATACCGGCCCATATTTTGGATCAACGGCTCGTCATATATATTAATCCATCCGGAAGTGGCGGCATAAAGGATCTCCAGGCAGTCGAAGAGGGAAGCGGCAGCATGGGACCAATAGCTCGGCCCTTCGTCGCAGCCGCCGTCGGGGGGATAAGCGGCAATGAAGCGATCCAGAGAGCGCAAAGCTTTAGCCGTCCCTGCCAGCCGCTTCTCCGGATCGGGCACCAAAAGCAACAGCGCATGCAAGCAAGAAGCATTGACCCAGGGGTTCCAGTTATTCACCCGTTGGGAGTGGAAACCCATCCACCAGTAGTCGTTGCGTTTCAGGAAAACATCGATGATCCGCCGCTCCACTTCTTCTTTTATCCGCTCATTGATGATAGGCGTGACGGCCGCCAGGCGGGAGCCCACCAGATAATGCACCCAAGCGAGGAGAGAAGCGGTTTCGGCGGAGAATAGCTCCACCACCGGATCGTTCTTGTCCCGCAGCGGATGGTTGGGGCGGGCACAACCGGCCACATGTGGCGGGATGTTCCAGACCGACTCTTCGCAAATATACCAGATACCGTCGATGATGGCGTCCAGGAAGCGCCCTTTGTTTTCCAGGCACTCGGCGAGGGTCAGGATGGCCAGAGCCGTGCGCCGGGCAAAATAGGGTGTTTCATATGTAGCTCGCCTGCCTGTGCGGGGAAAGTCCATATAAAGGGAGGCCGGGAGCGGTGGCCAAGTCCAGGTGAGATACTTCCCGGCTTGCTCCAGGTAGTACTGCCTGGCGTCAGGAGAAACCTTTTCCCAGGCCGCTCGCTCGTCGATGGTCGGCGCCGGCCTGAAGCTCTCAAGGGGGAGGAGATGGGACCGGAGGGCACGGAGTTCCGCGTCGAGGTAACGGTCGGCAAGCATTACTGGCAGCTCCTTTACTTTTTATCCTTAATAAAATACCTGAGCCTACACCTTTATCTTTCATCTTTTGCCTGCCGGACGGCAACTCCTGCTCTTATTGGCGCACGCCCACCAATTTCCGGTCGGATCACCGCATCCGGTTCGGTTCACCTCACCCGGCTGACCAGCCGCGCTCCAGCCCGGTAGACGGCGAAGGCCGTGGCAAAAAGGGTGGCCAACAAGCCGAGTCTGAACAAGCCGGTAAAGAGGGGCTCCAAAGCGTCGAGTTGCCCCGGGGGCAGGTCGAAGGGGGAGCGGGCGCCGAGCAGGGCGCAGGTCAGGACGAAAGCCGCCAGGCGATAGATAAATTCGGCTCCGGCCACGGCGGCGGTGGGATTGCTGATGATCTTGTAGGTATGCACACCGATGGCCAAAAGCATGACCAGATTGACCGGCCATATATAAGCTTTGACGAAGCTGTCCGCCAGGATGGGCACGGCCTGCCAACCGTTGCTGCTGGTCATGTGCAGCGCCAGAACGTCGTTCCGCCAGATGTTGACAATGCCCAGCACCACCAGGGGACCGATCAGGCCGGACCAATGCGGTTTCGCCTCCACCAGTCTCGGCAGGGCGGAGCGGCCGGGCAGACTGCGGGGCATGGTGAGTTGCGACCACCAGAAGAGCACGGTGAGAATACCGACATCTGCCAAGGCCTGGGTGGCCAGGGCCGTCACCACTTCATATACCTGGAGACCGCGCAGGTTGGGGATGCGCAAAAACAAAATGGTCAGATCGATATCGATAATAGTAGCCATTACGCTGGCGCAGAGATGCAGGGAAACCAAAGTGATGACCAAAGCTTTAAAAATGTGGTAGCGGGTGGAGGGAATGATGATGCGCCCGCCGCCGTATTCGGCGGCGAGGCTGACGGGATCGCCGAGTTCGGCTACGGCCCGACGGGCAGCCGTCTCCGGCGACATGCCTTTCTTTTCCAGTTCCTCCACCCGGTCGCGCAGATTGCTGCGCAGCTCCGTCATGATATCCAGGCGCTTTTTGCGCGGCAGCTTCGGGGCTAAATCGGCCAGGAACTGTTCCACAGGATCCGCAGCCAACTCTTCATTATTATGTTTGCGAAAGGTCATGCGAAGTGTCCCCTTCCATCACCTGTTCGTATCAATTGTCGTATTTGTGTTATAGGTGACGAACTTTTTTGCCTTCAGATGCGCAAGTGCTAAACTTCATCGTCAGGTTGAGGCAGTCCTGCCTTCGGCATATATATCGCCTATATAGACGGCGGTCCGGAGCTCCATATGGCATCGAGGGCGCGCTTGAGATCCTGCCAAAAAGGCTGAAGCCCCTCCAGGTAGACTTGCCCGAGAGCCGTGCGCTGGTAATGTTTGCGCGGCCGGCTGCCGTCCAGGACCCAGTGGGAAGTGAGCAAACCCTGATCCTCCAGACGGCGCAACATGGGATAAAGGGTGCCTTCCTCCACCGGTAACCCTTTTTCCTCCATTACCCGCACCAACTGGTAGCCATACATCTCTTTGTCCAGGAGGGCCACCACGGCGATCTGATAGATGCCTCTTTTGAGCTCTTCCCTGGTCTTTGCCATGGCTTCGCTAACAGTATACGCACTAGAGATGTGTACCACCCCCAACGTATGTTAATAAATTATACTGTGTGATCATAGGTATGCACAAGAGGTCGGGATTTATCCCAAAAGGCCGCGGGGTATTAGTCCGTGCGGTAGTCCTGTATTTATCCGGCGACAGGGGGGAAAATCTTAACGGCAGGATGCAACAGTCCGGAGGTGCCGGGTATTGCCGCAATGGTCCGATTGGTATTGGTTGGCGATCTTTATATATAGCTGGTTTATGTTATTTTTGTTGTCGGGTCCCCGGGAGGTTAGGTCGTTTTTGGCTTTTGGCGTGTGGAGCGTCCTATTGGCTGCGGCAGAGGAAGCCGTCATTCGCAGTCACTTTGCTTTTTGGCTGCCGACCGCCGCCGCTCTCCTGGGTGTGAATATGCTGCTTCTGGCCGGTCCCCGCTTTGTGGAAGGTCTGCTCTTTGTTCAGACTCTTCCCAGACAAACCTCCTGGCAACTGCCGGCTGTGGCGATCTGGTCTATTATTACTACGCTGTTTGAACTCTCGGCGGTCTTTAGCGGCAAAGCCGGATATAGCCTAAATAATCTGCTCCTTGCCTTGCTGCTGCATCTGTTGCGCTTTGCCGCTCTCCTGGCCCTCTGGTATGGACTAAATTATGAAAGGCGGGCGGAACTCTTGGGAGAAATCTACCGCCGGGGGAGAAGGAGGCGCCTCAGCCGGTCTTTATGGCAGGTATCTTTCATTCCCCTTTATTTCGGTATGCGCTTTTTGACGGAGAGGTGGGCAAAAAAATAACCAAGCCATAACCTCACCATCACCTCGTCCCAGGCCGGCCGTTACCCGGCCACAACCCCGCCGCCTTGCACCTGCATTCAACCGTTTATTCGTATGACCCGAGTTTCTTCGCCAAAGCGACAAACCGGCGGAAGTCTTCCAGGCTGACGCTGTCGGGGACGGAATGATCGGTGGCGGCGATATATCCGCCGTCCTTTTTCATCACAGGGATCACCCGCTCCATCTCGGCGAAAAGGCGCTCCATGTCTGCATATAAAGCCGCATTCAGCCCGCCGTGGAAGCAGAGCCGGTCGCCGTACGTCTGCTTCAGGGCCACCGGATCCATGCCCGCCTTTACTTCCAGCGGGTTCAGCATGTCTATCCCCAGATCGATCAGCTCCGGGATAAGGGGGCGCAAATCGCCGCAGGAGTGCAGCTGGACTTTGACGTTTCTGGCGTGGGCCCACTCCGCCGCCCGCCGGTGCACCGGCTTGATCAGCTCCCGATACATATCGACCGAGAAGAATTGCGTGCCCTTATATCCCATGTCGTCGGGCCATCGGATCTCATCAAAGTGGTAACCGGCGTCCCAGATCATATCGAGGAGAGTCAGATCCAGATCCAGCTGGGCGTTAAGTATGTCCGTGATCCATTCGGGATCGTCGATCATGGCGATCAAAAGCCGTTCCGTGCCGATCACCCACGAATGGGTGACATCGAAACCGAAAAACAGGTGCGCCTGGATCCAGGCTCCCTCATCTCGCCATCTTTTATAATTGTTTTTCAGCCGCTCCCAGGGGATGCGATCCGGCGAGGGTTGCATGCGCTCTTTGGCTTTTTGCCAGGATGCCCGGTCCGTGATGGTGAAGTCCAGAAATTCCGGTACTCCCCCGGCATGCTTCCAGCGCTTCATCGTGGTGCCCCAAGCGTTGGTCTCTATGGTGTATTCCTCGGTCTGCTCCAGCACCCGTACCGGATAGCGCGGGCTGTTGTCGGCCCTGATGGCGGCGAATTTATCAAGATCGAAGTAGGTGGTGAACGGTATGCCCTCCGGCATACCCTCCTTGTGCCACCTCTCGATGGTCGAAGCCCAGGGCGAATCGATCACCGGCACCCGGTCGGCTTCTTTGTGCTCATACATTCTTTTAACTCTTTCGTAGGTGGTCAGCGGCATTTTTCGGCACCTCTTTCGCGGTTACAATACAGCAAATGTTACCAACCTCCTGCAATTACCTCCTGCAATTACCTCCTGCAACTAATTTCTACCGAGGAAGAGCGGGTATCGCTGGAGTCTATTTGTCAATGGGTGCCGACGCTGGGGAGGGTGCGAACTTTTTGCCAAAGTAGCGCCTAAAAACGGGGGTGTGCGAAAATTTTACCAAACCTGGTTGCGGCGGATGGTTGCGCATCGGGTTGCTTGCAGGAAAACCCCAGCTCGTGGCCGTGGGGTGGCAGCAGAGTCTCTCCGCTGCCGCCGGTCATGAGTGAGCCGACCGCAATTTGGGAAAAATTTCGCACCTCCCAACACCTTGCCTACCACACAGCTTCTCCGCACCGCCCCTGCCTCGCTCCCTCCCCCTACGCCACCTATTACGGCTCATGCCAAAACCCCGGGTCAACAAAAATTTTAGAAGGTGAAACACACTATTAAGACGAATCATTCTCCTAGGCAACTGTTTCCTGAAGAGGTAATATTGGGGGGGACGGCAGCCGGCATGGCCATCAGAGCGGAATATGCCCGAGAAGCAGATGCAGTGCCGGAATTTTGGCTGACCGGCAATGAAGAAGTGGAGCATTTCCTGAAGCGCACCGTAGCCAAAGGCCAATTGGCCATCCTGGCGGAAAGTGCCGGCGGGCGGCCGATATGGGCGGTGTTCTACGGCACCCCCAGGCAAGGACAGGGGACCACCACCTATTCCGGCAGCCTGGGGCTGGGGGATGTCGCCGCCTATTTAGGTCCTGATTGGCGGAAGAAAGTGATGCTGATCATGGGCGGGGTGCATGCCAGCGAGTTTGAGGGGATTGTCGGTATAGTGAACCTGATCGCGGTGCTGGAACAGGGGGCCGACCTGCGCGGCCGGCCCTGGCCGAAGCTCACGCAAATGGCTGCACAGGTGGATCGCCTCATCCTCATTCCCATTGTGAACGTGGACGGGCGCGCCCGTCTGCCGCTGCGCATGGAGCCATACCGGGGCACCGACAACCTGCCGCATCAATACCTGACGAGCGGGGCCTGGCTGGACGGCACCAACATCGGTTGGCCGCGGTGCAAGGAGTTCATCCCGCTGGACTTTACCAGGACGGAGTTTCCCGGCTCCTATAGCAATGATGCCGGTGTGAACCTGCAGCATGACGATTTTTTCGGCCGGCCGCAACCGGAGACCAGGGCTTTGCTGGACCTGGCGGTGCAGGAGCGCCCGGATATCATCCTGAACATGCATACCGGGGCGCCACGCCACAACTACTATATGCGCATGCTCACCCCGTTCCTGGAAGAGGCGCTGGTGCCGGCGCAGAAAGGGCTTTATAAATATGTGCATACCGGCCTCACCCTCGCCGGTTTGCAGGGAAGCAGCGATCCGGATCTGGAGGCCAACCCCGAGCGGCAGCCGCCCCAATGGCCGTTCAACCTCGACACCGCCCTCAGCCTGCACTGCGGGGCCCTGGCCGTCACCATCGAATCCCCGAGTCATAGCTTCTCGGGAACCAACCAGGCCGGCAAGGTGGTACGCCACACTCCCGACCAGCTGGTAGACGCCCAACTGATCGCCTACCAGGAGAGCCTGCGCTATCTGGTGGAGCAGGGCGGGCGCAGCCGCTGGGCGCCAGGAAAGCGAGCGAAGATATAAATGATAGACAACGTCATCCTGCCGAGCACTACCAGAGAAGAGTGGCCGCTCATCAGGCAAACCATCGTCGGACGGATTACAGAGTCATTCGGTCGGCCCGGCCGGCCCCGGCCTGCCGGCAAAGCGGCCTATCAGGAACTCGCCCGCTATGAGAAGCACGGCTTGCTTCATATCCATCTCAGATATCATGTAATAGGCGACGAGTGGAACGAAGGCATCTGTGTTGTTCCTCCGGGTGTATCGGCCGTCAATCCCGCCCCGGCGGTGCTGACCTGTCACGGCAGCAACGGCTCTCTGGGGAAGCAGGGCATGCTGGACCCGGAAAATCTGCCCGACCGGGCATATGCCATTGAACTCGCCCGGCGTGGCTATGTCACCTTTTCGGTCGACCAGTATGGCTTCGGACCGGCGCTGGAGCAGGCTGCTGGTGCGGAGGAATTGGCCCGGAAATTTTATCAAAGCCATCCCGATTGGTCGCTGACCGGCCGGCACCTCTTCGGACACCAGCGGGCCCTTGATGTGCTGGAACAGCTGGAGATAGTGAAGGGGCCGCCTTTTGGCGTGATGGGGCATTCCCTGGGCGGTTATGCCGCCCTCTGCCTTACGGCTCTGGATGAGCGCATCGCTGCCGGTGTGGCTTCTGCCGGGGTAAGCCCCAATCTTTATAATGTATATCGGGGCATCACCAGCGGCCGCCTCGCCGAGCCGCAGTTTGCCGCCGCTGTGCAGCAGAAGAGAGGCCGCATGCCTTGGGAGAAGCAGGAGATGATCGCTCTTTGCGCCCCGCGGGCCTTCCTCATGATAGAACCATATAACGATCCCTATAATCCTTACATTCTTCCCACCTGTGCCTGCCTGGAGAAGGCGGCCGCAGTGTATCAGCTGCTAGGGGTGCCGGAGAGAATCGCCGCGCTGATTCATGGCGACGGCCACACCACCATCGCCTCCGTGCGGGAACAGGCCTATTGCTGGTTCGACAGATTCCTGGCGGCTAAAGCTCAAGCGGACTCTGAATAAAGGAGTGATCCGGCGTGAAGAGAAGGAGAGCCGGCCGGCTGCCGGCAAAGGTTATAAATTATAGGTCACCGGCGCGGAGGTCTTTGGGCATGCTCATATTCATGATTATGCTAACGCTCGCACTGCTCACGGCGGCGGCTATAGGAAGTGGTATGGCCTTGGCGGCAGGGAACCTGTTTGCATACGGCGATTTTGAAGGCCCCTGGCGGCAGATCAATGCTAAAGCCAATGTGCCCCAGGGATGGACGCCGCGCACCAACAACTACGATCTGATAGCCCGTTCCACCGATCCAAAATATGCAGGCACTGCCGCTCTGCACCTCGTCACCTCCGCCAAGAGCGGCGCTCAGGTGCTCAACTCGGTGGGCGTGCCGGTCAGGCAAGGGGCGGTTTATGTTGTCGGTTATTGGGTATATGTCACGGATGGCGGCATCCGCATGTCCGTGGTGGACAATACCGAGCCGCGGTTTTATCCCAAGTTCAACAAGCATCATTTTGCCGAGGACTTTAAGCCGGGCGAGTGGCAGTACCATGAGATCGAGTTTGTGCCGCCGGAAGGCTGCCGGGAACTTCGCCTCTCTTTGGTACAATCCACCGAGCGGGTAGTGGAGCGCACCGAAGCCTATATTGACAGCATCGTGATCCGTGACATGACGGCGGCCGGGGAGAGCGACCAGGCAGCAGAAGCGCCGGGAGAGACTGGTGCCACAACGGGTGCCGCAACTGATGCAGCGACAGGTGCAGCGACAGGTGCAGCGACAGATACAGCGATAGACGCGGCGAGGCCGTCAGCCATACCGACGATTTATCAGGAGGTTTTGCGGCGGGGAGAGCCGTCGGACTGGAAGCCGGCCAACCAGAACCCACCCACCTTCCGCTGGCCCATGGATCCCGCTCATGCTGCCGCCACAGGGTCCCTGGCCGGCCGGATAACCTACGAAATCCAATATAGCACCGATCCTGCTTTTACCGCCGCCGCCACCGTCACCATCTCCGGCCTGGATCGCACTTTTTACCGCCCGCCGGAGCCCTTGCCCAGCGGCGAGTATCTCTGGCGCTACCGGGTGAGCGGCGGCGCCTGGTCCGAGCCGTTGCCGTTCTCCATCAGCACCCAGCTGCCGACAGGCTTCACCTACAACTGGGAAGAGGCTTTGCGCCGCCTCCCGGCCGGTCATCCCCGGATCTGGGTGCGACCGGAAACCGTAGCCTCCGTCGCCCAGAGAGCGCGCGCCGGCTTGAACCGCCTCATGCTCACTCAATGGAAAGCGTTGGCGCTGAAATATGTCGGTGAAAAACTGGCTCTGGAAAATGATAAGGACCGCATTCTTCCCACAAGCTACAACCAGCGCATTCAGCAGAGCCAGGCCGCTTTGGCCGATGCCGAACAGACCATGACTCCCGTTGGCGAGCTGACCTTTCTCTACCTCCTCACCGGCGATGAGCTGTTGGCCAAAGAAGCGATCAGGCGGGTGCTGGTGGCCGTAAAGCTTGATCCGGACGGCTATACCTCGCTCAATGTGAACGACTATGCCAACGCCGAAATCGTGCGCGGCGCCGCCTTTGTCTATGATCATTTATACGACCTGCTCTCACCGGAGGAGAAAGAGGCCATCGCCGCCATGCTTTCCGCCCGCCTGAGCCGCATTTACGATGCCTACCGGCCGCTCCGGGAACAGGAGGTGTATCATTCTCATACCTGGCAGCATATCCTCATCGATTTCCTTATGGGAGCACTGGTTCTTTATGGCGAGGTGCCGGAAGCCGACGAGTGGTTCGAATGGAGCCTCCACATGGTGCTGGCCTTCTATCCCTGGTGGGGCAGTGTGGACGGCAGTTCGGGCGGCAGTGTGGCCTATGCCATGGGGCCGTCCTTTCTCCACTATAGCCACCTGACGGCGGAGATGATCAAGACGGCCACAGGCATCGACATGATGGACCATCCCTGGTTTGCCGCCAATCCCTATTTCGTGATCTATTCCCATCCGCCGGGTGGGCTGCGCTCGCAGTTCGGCGACTGGCGGGTGCAGGCCAGGCCCAGCAACCAGCTATACCTGCCTATGCTGCGCTATGCTCTCCGTTACGGGAACCCCTATGCCCGCGCTTATGCCGATGCGGTGGGCGCCAGGCCCAACATCTTCGAATCCTATGTGCTTTATTTCCTGACCGATCAGGCCGGAGCGCCGGCAGCGCGACCCCTTGCCGAACTCCCCAAAACCCGCGCTTTCCCCGATGCCGGCATGGTGTTCATGCATTCGGATATAGAAAACGCCAAGAACAACGTGATGTTCGAGTTCCGCAGCAGCCCGCTCGGTTCGTTCGGCCACGGCCATGCCGATCAAAACAGCTTCAACATCAATGCCTTCGGGGAGATGCTGGTCCTCGATTCCGGCTATTATATCGGCTACGGCGACACGCATCACTATGGCTGGACAGTCACCACTCAGGCGCACAACACCATCCTGGTCGACGGGCAGGGACAACCCAGCAGGAACATGGACGCCTATGGGCAGATCACAGCCTTCTTCACCGGGAGGCGCCATCACTATACGGTAGGGTCGGCCGCCACGGCATATGACCAGGCCCCGGTGGAACGTTTCCTGCGCCGGGTGTTGTGGGTGGAACCCAACGTCTACCTCATTTTTGATCAGGTGGACACCTCCGTGCCGACCCATACACAGTGGTTGCTCCATTCCCTGGAAAAGATGGATATCGACCCGGAGCAAAGGTGGATCAAGGTAAACAAAGGGCAAGCCCATCTCAGCGCCCACCTCGCTTATCCCACCGCCGGCCACATCGGGCAGACGAGCGCCTTTGCCGTTCCCGTCCCGGTCGCGCCGGTGAGCGGTACGGCAGCCGATTACCGTGACCAATGGCATCTGACGGCGCAGTCACCGGAGAAGAGCACCGCCCATCGCTGGCTCGCGGCTCTCTTTGTCGATAAAGACACGCCACAAACTCCATCTGTGGCAAGACTCGCCGGTGCCGGCTGGTACGGTTTGGAGTGGGAGACGGCGCAGCACCGGGCTGCCGCCGGCTTTAGCTCTGCCGGCACCCCGGTGACCATGACGCTGAAAAATATCACGGCGAAAGCCGAGGTGCTTAGCGTGGTGGAGACCGCCGGAGCCGCGGCCGGCACCGACACCGGCACCGACACCGGCACCGGCACCGTCGCCGGCACCGACACCGGCACCGACACCGGAACCGCTGCAGCCACACCCTCCGCTTGGTCGGTTTTTGCCGCAGGCAGCACGGAAGTGTATCGCCTTGACGATAGCACTTTTAAGAGCCGGAGTCATGGCGACCAGGGAACTCCCGGTACCCGGATTTTCTTCTCCGGGACGCCGGTGAATATCGAGATGGCTGTGGAGGTGAGTGACAACAGCCGGCAAGTGCATCTCAACTACCAAGCGGAGAGCGACGGTGAAATCAATGTGCGGATCTGGTATCCGGAGCGCCCCGGTCTGGTGCACCTCGACGGCGAGGAGACCGGCTTTACCTGGGATGCGGAAGCCGGCGAAGTGCTTTTGCTCCTCCCGGCAGGGGAGCATGCTGTGGACATCCGGATACACTGAGGGCAATTAGAAAGGAGATATCATTCATGAAGAAAACCAAACTGATTTTATTGCTGATGGCCTGTTGTTTGTTACTGTCGTGGAGTGTGGAGGCCAAGACAACCATCCGCTTCATCAAGTGGCCCGGGGCCAACTATGACCCGGCCAAAGATCCGGATGTAGTCATTGTCGAACAGTTCAACAAGACCCATCCCGACATTGAAGTGCAGCTCGAAGTGATTGCCGATTATTTCGAGAAGCTGATGGTGCAGCTCGCCGGCGGGGTTTATCCGGACGTCCTGAAAGTGGATGCCGCCACCATCTCCGAGATGAAGCCGATGGGCATTCTGGAGGAGCTCACTCCCTACCTGGAGAAAAACAGCAGCTTTGCCGCCTCTCTCTGGCCCATCGCCACGTCGACCAAACCCATCTGCGGCGGCATTTTCGCCATACCCACCGACATCCAGCCGAATGCCATCTACTATAATGTCGATTATTTTGCCGGCGCCGGCATTCTTGATCCCAACGTCTTAGCCGACCGCAACAACTGGCACTGGGATACCTTCCTGGCGGCAGCCAAAAAGCTGACCGTCGATACCAGCGGCGACGGCACCCCGGATATTTGGGGCTATAAAGGCAACCTGCAAAACTGGCCGATCTTTGTGGAGATGGCCGGCGGCAAGGTCTACAGCGACGACGGCCGGAGCCTGGTGATAGACAGAGCGGCCATGGAGGGTCTGGAGTTCATGCGCGATCTGATCCATACCCACCGGGTGTGGACCACCAAGGCACCCTATTACACTACCGCTTTCCCGGAAGGCAGCGCTTCCATGATCCTCGCCACTGTCCGTTATGTAAACATCTATCGCGATGAAGCCCGCATGGAATGGGATACGGCGTTGATCTTCGGTCGCACTGCGGACCAACCATACCGGGAGAGATTCCGTCCCGGCGGCTTGGCCATCTGCAGCCAGTCCCCTCATAAAGATGCTGCGTGGGAGTTTATCCAGTATTTCCTGGGCTATGAAAGCCAGTTGACCTATGTGAAAGCCGGCTTAATTCCCATGAACCGGCGGGCGGCGGCCTCGCCTGAGCTGCTGGATCCCCACAAACCGCCGAAGCATATGAACATCTTCCTCCAGGCTTTGGAGCGCGGCATTCCCAACACGGATCCGGTGGTGCCCAAGACGGTGACCAACACCCTGAACACCGAGCTGAACAAAGTATGGAACCGGGGCGAGCCCGTCCAGACGATCATCGAAGGCATCAGGCCCACCATCAACGCCCTGCTGAAGGAATATTAAAGGAGGGAAAGATCATGAAGCGCCTTTTGTCGATGGCCAAAGCTTTCGCCCTGCTGGCAGTGTTGGTGATATTCGCTGCCGGTGCGGGCTTGGCGGAGGAAAACCTCTTCGCATATGGCGATTTTGAAGGCAAATGGAAGCAGATCGATGCCAAAGCCACTTCCCCCGAAGGATGGACGCCGCGGGCCAACAATTACGATCTGATCGGGCCGGCCGGCGATATCAAATATGAAGGAGCGACGGCCCTCCACGTGGTGACTTCCGCCAAGAGCGGCGCTCAGGTGCTCAACTCGGTGGGCGTGCCGGTCCAGGAAGGCACGACGTATATCGTCGGCTACTGGGTGTATGTCACCGACGGCGGCATCCGCATGTCGGTGGTGGACAACACCGAGCCGCGCTTTTACCCGGTGTTTAACAAGCATCATTTTGCCACGGATTTCGAGCCCGGCGAGTGGCAGTACCACGAGATCGAATTCGTGCCCCCCAAAGGCTGCAAGCAACTCCGCCTCTCTTTGGTCCAATCCACCGAAAGAGAGGTCAAGCGTACCGCAGCCTATTTCGACAAAATCGTAGTGCGGGTGAAGTGAGGCCGAAAGCCGGCGGCCACCGCTTATCCATTGCTTTATCCGTTCCCATATGTGGCCGCCCCGCGAGGTTTGCTCCGGGGCGGTCATTCATTATTGACACCCGGCAGAAGGCTATATATCATTGTACATGTAATACACGATTATATTATAAAGCGTGTGTGAAACAATATTACATAAGAAAGGGGTTTGTCAATGAGGAGTGGACGTGTATGGTTTAGGCCGTTGGGTTTGTTGAGTGTGCTTTTGGTCATATCGCTTGTGCTCATGTCGCCGGTATACGCCCAGACTACCATCAGAGTGTGGGGAGGCTGGGGCACCATTGTCGACACCTTGAAAAATGAGCTTAATCCCATGTTTGAGGCGGCCAACCCCGACATCAAAGTGGAAATGGTGGATATCCAGGGCGATATGCAGGGTCTGATCCTGAATATCATCGGCGGCGTGGCGCCTGATGTCTATATGGTGCGCGGCGAGCAGATGCAGTCCTTTATCCACCAGGGGCTGGTGGCCGATCTGACGCACCTCATCGAGCGGGATCTCAATATGAATGATTACCTTCCCGCCTGGGGCTGCATGATGCGCGATGGCCGCTATTACGGCGTGCCGGCGGAAGGCGGCGGTTATCGTGAGGACGGCATGTTCGTCAACCGGGACATCTTTGCCAAAGCCGGAATTGCCCCGCCCGGTCCCAACATCAGCGATGCCATCACCTTTAACCAGTGGCTGGAGCTTTCCCGCCGCCTGACCATCGATCAGGACGGCGACGGCACGCCCGAGCAGTGGGGTACGCACTTTCGCACCACCCGCTGGTATTTCTTCCTGCCTTCCAACGGGGTGGATGTGTTCACGGCCAACTGGGCCGATACCAATATCGACACGGATGAGGCCGTCGAGGTGCTGGATGTTCTCCAGAAACTGCACGTCACCTATCGCTATTCCGCTCCGGACAGCTATTGGTTCGAAAACCGCGGCAACGTGGCCATGAACATACTCTGGCGGCCGAGGATCGCCGTGGCCCCGCAGACCATCGGCGACAAATTCGACTGGAGTGTGGCCCCGATGCCCGCCGGGAAAGCCGGCTCGGTTGGTCTCACCAAGATGAACCCGCTGGCCATCAACCCGGCTACCGATAAGATGGAGGCGGCCTGGAGATACCTGAAATTCCTGCTTTCGGAAGCCTCGCAGCGCCTGCAGGCTATGGAAGGACGGGCGGTGGTGCTGAAGTCGGTGGCGCTCGATCCGAAACTGGTCTATTCCGACAAACCGCCGTATAACATCATGGCCTTCCTGGGCGGCGCCGCTTCCGACGTCATCATGCAATTCGAACCTCCGAGCGTGAGCCGTCCCCCGGCAGTAACGCAGGCTCTCAACCAGCTTTGGAAGGGAGAAATCCCGGCCCGCATCGCCGCGGACATCATGGCTGAAGCCTGGCGGGCGGCCTTGAGAGGCCAAAGTCAATGAGGTATAAACGGTAGGTAAGCTGTTGAGGCAGTTTATCGGCAAATGGCGCCGCGCCGACAAAGGCAAGGCGCCATTTACTTTTGCCAGCTTTTTCTCAAGCCTTTTTCAGAAGTGATTTTCCGGCCAAGGAGGCGCCGGGTTATACTATAATGTAATTAAATGTTTTAATAAGAAGATCGTGGAGGGAGTCGCATGCGGAAAGACCTTGCCGGCAAGACGACGGTAATCATCGGTGGGAGCAGCGGTATGGGCAGAGCCTGTGCTATGGCCTTCGGCCAAGCGGGGGCTAGGGTGTTCATCGGTGCCCGCCGCCGGGAAGCGGTGGAAAAAGTGGCCGCGGAGATCAATGCCCAGGGCGGCCAGGCGACGGGCCGGGCCGTGGATGTGCGCCGGCGCGCCGACGTCTTGGCCTTCTTCGACCAGGTGAAAAAGGAATGGGCGCAGGTAGACATCTTGGTGTATGCTGCAGGAACCAACATCCCGGAGCGGGAGATCAAAGTGCTGTCCGAGGAGAGTTGGCAAGATCTCCTGGAAACCAATCTTTCCGGTGCGCTCCATTGCACCCAGGCCGTTTTGCCTCTCCTGCCGGATGAGACGGGTCTGGTGATATACATATCCACAGGCGCCTCCCGCCATGCGGACCGCTCAGGTGTGGCCTACCAGGCTTCCAAGAGAGGACTGGACGGCATCGCTTTCGGCGCCGCGCAGGAACTGAAAGGGGAAAGGGGTCTGCGCTTTTCCGTGGTATATCCCGGCATGTGCAATACGCCCCTACTGGACAAGCGTCCCGTGCCTACGCCCCCTGAAGTGCGGGCCAAAATCCTGCAGCCGGAGGATGTGGCTGAGGCCTGTCTATATATCGCACTGCAGCCGCCGCGGGTTTATATCCCGGAGCTGGTCATCTACCCCACCTGCCAGTAGGGGAAAAACGGCACCGGAGCATGGGCACCGGTGGTGAATATCAGGCCGGCGAGCCCGGCTAATTTGGTGAGGAGCGGTTGGTAATGCAAATCAATATGACGATCACTCCCAAAGAGATGGAGAAGGATCTGGCGCGCCTCTTTGCGTTGTCGGGGCAGAAAATCATGGCTATAGAGAAGGAATGGGACCCCTCCAGGGGCACCCCCGTCTTTACGGTAAACGGCAAATATACCACCAGGGGCTGGACGGAGTGGACGCAAGGGTTTCAGTATGGCTCCGCCCTGCTCCAGTTTGAAGCCACCGGTGAGGAAAGCTTCCTTGAGGTGGGGCGGAAGAACACCGTGCAGCGCATGGCCCCGCATGTGTCCAACATCGGGGTGCACGATCACGGTTTCAACAACGTCTCCACCTACGGCAACCTGCGCCGCCTGATGCGGGAGGGCCGCATCCCCTTTGATCAGTGGGAGATGAACTTTTATGAACTGGCCCTGAAAGTGTCGGGAGCGGTGCAGGCTTCCCGCTGGTCGCCCACGGCCTACGGCAGCGGGTATATCAGATCGTTCAACGGTCCCCATTCGCTCTTCTGCGACACCATCCGCAGCCTGAGAGCTTTGGCTTTGGCGCACCGGCTGGGTCATGTCCTGATGGGCGAGGGCGACCGGCCGATATCCCTTTTGGCCCGGGCCATCGAACACGCCCGGACCACAGCTATGTTTAACGTCTATTACGGGACGGGGCGGGATAACTACGATGTGCGCGGCCGGGTGGCGCATGAATCCATTTTCAACACCACCGACGGCTGCTACCGCTGCCCCAGCACGCAGCAGGGTTATTCGCCGTTTTCCACCTGGACCCGCGGCCTGTCCTGGGTGATCTGCGGTTATGCCGAACAGCTGGAGTTTCTGGCCACGGTCGACGACGGCGAATATCAAGCCGCTCTGGCCATGACGAGGAAGTCCGGGGCCCTGCTGCCGGCCACGGCCTCCTTGCCTCCCGGCGTTCCCGAGATAGATATATCCACCAAGGAGAAAGCCCTAGCCTTCATGCTGGACACTGCTTTAGCCGCCGCCGATTTCTGGATAGAAAACACGCCGCTGGACGGGATTCCCTATTGGGACACCGGCGCTCCCGGGTTGGTGCATCTCGGCGACTACCTGTGCCGGCCGGCCGACCCATACAACAATTACGAACCCGTGGACAGCTCCGCCGCCGCCATCGCCGCCCAGGGGTTCATCAGATTGGGCCGTTTCCTCTCCGCCCGGAAGGGAGAAGAGCGGGATCAAGCCGCAGCCGGACTGCGCTACATTCAAGCCGGGCGCACCATAGCCGCCGCCTTGATCAGGGCACCCTATCTGAGCGAAGATCCCGGGCATCAGGGATTGCTCTTGCACAGCATCTACCACCGGCCCAACAATTGGGATTATGTGCCGCCCCAGAGCCGGATTTCGCACTCGGAATCTTCGATGTGGGGTGATTATCATCTGCGGGAGTTGGCCGTGATGCTGTGGCGGGAACTTAAGGGAGAACCAAATTTCACGTTCTATGCCTGATGGATGCCCGACAATATGTGAGGAGTGAGTTAGAGATGGCTACCTATCCGGCAATAGCCACATTAAAAGATATCACCGCTTTCCGCAACCGGCTCGGGGAGTTGGGGTTGGGAGAGAGCATCCCTCTCGTCGACAGCCTGCCTGTCCCCGCCGACCTGGCTCTGGGCTGGCCGTGGCGGAGTGGGGAGATAAATATCGGCAACCGTTTCTGCGTCCACCCCATGGAGGGCTGGGACGGCACTGAGGACGGGCGGCCGAGCGAGCTCGTCACCCGCCGCTGGATCCGTTTCGGGCAAAGCGGGGCCAAGCTGATCTGGGGCGGAGAGGCGGTGGCCGTGCGCCATGACGGTCGAGCCAATCCCAATCAGCTGCGCCTTGGCCCCGACACGGTCGCCGATTTTGCCCGCCTCCTCCAGGACCTGAAAAAAGCCCATGCGGAAAGGTACGGCACGGTGGCCGATCTCCTGGTCGGCATACAGCTCACTCACTCCGGCCGCTTCAGCCGGCCCAACCGCAAGGATAAGTTGGAGCCCCGCATCGCCTTCCATCATCCCGTGCTCGACCGGCGCTGCGGCATCGCCCCCGACGATGATCAGCCTATCCTCACCGACATGGAAGCCGAAGAGCTGATCGGCGATTTCGTCCGGGCCGCCAAGCTGGCGAGGGAAGCCGGTTTCGACTTTGTGGATATCAAGCACTGCCACGGCTATCTCTTGCACGAATTTTTGAGCGCCCGCATACGTCCGGGAAGATATGGCGGCGACTTTGAGGGTCGCACCCGGCTGGGCCTGGAGATCATCGCCGCTGTGAAGCGGGAGTGCCCAGGCCTCTTGATCGGCGTCCGCCTTTCGGTTTTCGATCTGGTGCCCTTCCGGCCCGATCCGGCTTTGTCGACGCCGGGGAAGCCCGGACCAGGTATTCCCGAAACTTATGGCCCTGGCGAGGAGCCGCACCTTTACGCCTTCGGCATGAGCGCCGAGGATCCATGCGGCCTGGACCTGTCCGAACCGATCCGGTTTATCCGGCTGCTCGGCGATGCCGGGGTGTTCATGGTCAACCTGACCGCCGGCAGCCCCTATTATAACCCCCATATCCAGCGGCCGGCTTTGTTCCCGCCTTCCGACGGCTACCAGCCGCCGGAAGATCCGCTGGTAGGGGTGGCGCGGCAGATGGCGGCCGTCAAAGCCGTTAAAGCCGCGGTGCCTGATATGCCGGTGATCGGCACCGGTTACACCTACCTGCAGGAATTCATCCCCCATGTGGCGGAAGCGGCCGTGAGGGAAGGGTGGACCGACTTCGTCGGCCTGGGGCGCATGATCTTGCCCTACCCGGATCTGCCCGCCGATATCCTGGCCGGCAAAAGGTTGGAGCGCCGCCGCCTTTGCCGCACTTTCAGCGACTGCACCACCGCGCCGCGCAAAGGATTGGTGAGCGGCTGCTATCCGCTGGACGGCTTCTATAAAGACAGGCCGGAATACGCCGAGCTGCGCCGGCTGAAAAGCGAGAGCTGATGGGAGGTCTCTGCTGATGCCGCGCTCCGGCTGCTGAGGCTGCTGAGGCTGCTGAGGCGCGGCACCGGGTTAAGCCCCTGTCGGGCGGGCGGGTGAGCAGGCAGGATGAAGGTTATTTGGCCGGCGCCGCCTTCGGTTCGATCCACTCCAAGGATACGCTTTGCAAACGGCTCGCCACTTCCAGGACGAGCATGTCGATCAGCATCAGCTGCGCCGCCCGCAGCGCCAGGGGCTCGCCGCCCAGGCTGATGTCCCGCGCCGCCGTCAACAGGATGATGTCGGCGGCTCTGGCCATCACCGAATCGGCCTGGCCGGTGATGCAGATGATGGTGCCATGCCGCTTCCGGAATTCTTCCATAGCCCGGGCGGCGCCTTCCCAGCGGCCGGATTGAGAGATGGCAATCACCACGTCCCCGGGCGAGATGATGCGGGTGAGCGCCTCCAGTTCCCTGATGTCGGTGGTAGCCCGGGCCCTGAGGGAGGAGCGCGTCATCTTGTGCTCCCCGCTCATGGCCAGGTGCGCCGAATCGCCGGGGAAGCCATACCATATGACCATTGACGCCCGGCACATGGCTTCCACCGCCCGATTGAACAGGGCCGGATTGATGGTTTTCAATGTCAGGGACATGGACGGCAGCGTGCGCTCGATCACCTTGCTGGCGGCGGGGGGATAGTTCAGCCGGCTTTCCGCCGCCGCTGAAGCCGCCGGATCGAGCAGCTCCACCATCAAGGCCATCTTGAAAGAAGCAAAATTGGGATAGCCCAGTTTGTAGCAAAACCGCACCACGCTGGCGCCGGAAATGCCCAGTTTGGCGGCAATTTTCCCCGTGGTCAATTCTTCGACTTGTATATTTTCCGGAGTGAGCTGCATAAACCAGGAGGCCATGCGGAGAAACACCCCGTCCAAAGTGTCGAGGCAGGCCCGCATCCTGGTGATCGGTCCGATCGGCATCTTTGCATTATCCGCCATATCCCATCGCCCTCAGCTGAAAAGGAGTCCGCTCCCGCTGCCATATTAACCGGCGGCGGTCTACTTATGATTATACATGTAATAAACGATTATGTAACCACTTAGTTTTGAAATAATATTACATACCGGGTGGTGAAGCCCACAATATGCGGGCAACAAAGACGCTGCCGTCGCTGCCGTACTTCTCCACGCCTAAGGGTTGCATCCATTCGGCGACGGTCACCCAGGTTTCCTGCCCGGTGACCTCGGTTACCCCGAAATTGCCCAGGCGGGCGCCGCGCTCGGGAACCAGGATTCTCTCGCTTTGGCGGATGACGCACAGGTTCTCCGGATCGACCTGGGCCATAAATAAGGGCGCCCGGTGCCGGAAGACGTGGTCGTTCCCGGCACCCCGCCTGGTGTATACCAGGAACAGCCCATCGCCATGGGCCACCCAATGCTGTTGGGTATTATAATTGCCGAGCGGGCGGCCGTCGTCAAAACACCATTCCCGCACCGGGGCATAATGTAAACCATCTGCGCTCCAGGTTACATATCCGGTGCGATCATGTCTCAATGTCAGGTAGTATTTCCCGCCGAAATAAACGAGGGACGGTTCGTACAGACCGCGGGTGCCGTCATCCAAACCTATCTCCGAGCCATGTTCGATATACTCCATTTCTTTCCCGTCAAACCGGCAGCGCGCCACCGTGCTGCGGTAATTTGGTTTTTCGGCCCGCCCGCTAAAATAGAACGGCAAGAGGATGTTTCCCTCTCTATCTTCCGCCCACTGCGCCGAACCGGCTCCGGCATTGTAAAATTTGCCTCTGTCGTCGGGGAGGAGGAGTTTGCGCCACTCGCCCCACTCATTTGTCGCCGGATTATATAGCGAATAGATAGTGTGCCTCGGCCTTGGGGGCGGCATGAGATGAAAGCCGTGGTATTTGGCCGTATGCCCGGTCAGGAGCAATGTCTGCGACCCGGCGTGCCATTTAACCACCGGATCGGCAAACCTGATATGTACCTCGGGGAGGCCGGCGACGCACTCCACCCGCTCGGTCAGAGCGGCGGCTTTTTGCGGCGGCGACCAGGTTTTTCCCAAATCGTCCGTATACATGCTGTAGACGCCTTCAAAGACATCGCTGCCGCGCATATCGGCCAGAAGCATGGTCATGACCACTTTCGGTGCTTGAGCGGGGAGGGACGGGGGTATGGTCCCGGCTCTGGCATGCACCCAGCATTTCTTGCCGTCAAAAAATCTGGTCGGCGATTCGAGCCGGATGGTATAAGGAAGTAGCTTCAATTCCTTCGCCTCCTGACCTTTCCTCTGGAGTTGTGATGGTGATTTTGCGCCTTTCAACATTCATAATAACATTTCCCGGACGGCGGGTTGGGGCGTATGGAGATATAGAGCAAAGATAGTTGACATGGAAACAGTACCATTATACAATGATTACAAATTAGGAAATATTTTCCACTCAGCATATTTATATGATGATAAGCGGCAAATCTCCCTAGGGCGGCCGGTAGTAGATGCCGGACGCGTTTTGGGAGACGACCGAAAAAGGGGGACGAAAAAGGTGTTGGAAGCCGTCATGAACAGACTCAAGACGCAAAAAGGTCTCAGCCGGGAATGGCCGGCCGAGCCCATGTTGGGCGGCTGGTATACCGAGGAGGAGATTGAGGCGGTAGTAAAGGCGATCCGCAGCTCCATGGATCCGGCGGTGGGCTTTGGTTTCTTCTGCGACGAGATTGTTGATTTTGAGCGCCAATTTGCGGATTACATAGGCTGCAAATATGCTTTGTCCATCACCTCCGCCGGCACAGGGCTCGACATGGCCATGAGAGCCCTGGATCTGCAGCCCGGCGATGAAGTGATCGTACCGGCCATCAATTTCCGGGCCGCTCATTATGCCGTGCTCGGCGCCGGCGGCAAACTGGTCATGTGCGAATCCGATGAAACGTTGAATGCCGACCCTGCCGATGTGGAGAAGAAAATCACGCCGCGCACCAGGGCTATTCTGGTCACCCACATGAACGGCCTTTCCGCCCCGATCTGCGATTACCTGGAGATCGCCGAGCGCCATCCCCATCCCAAATATGGACCACCCAAAGTGATCGGCGATGCTGCCAGAGCTTTGGGCGGTGAATATAAAGGAGAAAAGATCGGCACCAAGGGCTGGATGACCATCTTCAGCCTGCACACGATGAAGATGATGACCACCCTCGGCGAGGGCGGCATGATCACCACCAATGATCCGGAACTGATGGCGCGGCTCCGGGCTCTGCGGCAGTGGGGCATAGCCCAATCCGACGACCTGGAGATCGCCCGCGGCAAGAAAGGCACAGGCAATCAGGGCTGGGGTTCCAATTACAAAATGACCAAGATCCAGGCGGTCGTCGGCATGGTGCAGCTCCGCCGCCTGGACGAGATGATCAGGCCGAGGATTGCCTTGGCTGAGAAACGCACGGCCATCTTGAGCCAGGTGCCCGGCTTGACCGTGCCGGTGATTCCCAGCGACTGTAAACCGGTCTATTACCTCTATAACCTCCTCGTGCCGGAGGCCTGGGCCGGGGCCAAGCGGGATAGCTTCATGAAACTGTTGCGGACGAAATACGGTGTCGACACCGTGGTGGCCAACCCACCCGTCTACCAGACCGATTCGTTCATCAGGAACAATATCGGTGAGCAAAGGTGTCCGCGTTCCGAGCAGATCGGGGCTCGGCTGGTCAATATTCCCTTACACCCGCTCATGTCGGAGGAAGACAACGAATTCATCTGCGCCGCCGTCATCGATTGCTTCAATGAAATAGCCCGGAGTTAGCGGCAGGGGGAGATGGTGGTATGAATGCGGAGAACGTTCCTTCTCGCAGCGATGCGGAAAACAATAGCGTCACCGGCGGCGGCCGGTCAAACCGGCCGCTCCTGATGGAACAGATGACAGTCAAAGAGGTGACAGAGGCCTTGCAGCGCACGCAGACCGTGATCTTGCCGGTGGGCTGCGTCGAGCAGCATGGCTGGCACCTCCCTTTGAACACCGACATATTCAACGCCTATGAAGTGGCCAAGGAAGTCTCCTGCCGCACCGGGTGCCTGGTGGCGCCAGTGATGCCGTATAGCTATTCAGGCGGGGAACTGCCGGGGACCATCAACATCTCCCCCCAAACCGCGGCCGCCGTCATCATCGACATCTGCAACTCCCTGGCCAGGCAGGGTTTTCGCCACATCATCGTCCTGCTGGGGCACGGCGGCAGCGAAAACCTGCAGGGTGTGCGCGCCGGGCTCGATATAGCCCTCCGTTCAGGAATAATACCCGAGCGGGCGACGGTGGCACTGGTGCCGTTTTATGAATTGTCGCCGACCATCATGGCGTGCCTCAAGGAAAAAGACTACCATGCCGGTAAGTTCGAGACATCGCTGATGCTATATTGGCACCCCGAAATGGTGCGGGATGAGCGGCCTACCGATACTCCGGAGATCAGGGCCATGTTGCGAGGGGGCCAGGATGCTTACCAAAAAGCGCTGAAAAAAGTGGCTCATCCGCTGGTGATGGCCCGCATCAGGCAGGATGAGCGGATAAAAATCGGGGTCTTTGGCGATCCTGATCAAGCCGATGCGGCGCTGGGCAAGCAGATGTGCGATGAAGTCTGTTGCGGCTTGGTTGAGCTGATCAGGCAGATGGAGGCGGCGCCCGACCCGGCCTGAGGGGGAGGTTTCCATGGCCCTGGGCTTAACTGTTACCTAAATATATGTTAATATGTTTTATATACAGTTACACCAATGCGGGAACGATGCAAGGGGATGGGACAGGGCCATGGCTGAGCGCCGACCGAAGATTGCTTGTTTGCTGACCGAAAATGATGAGAATTTCACTCCTGAAGCCCGCCGGCGGCTGGCGGAGGAGTTCGAGTGGCTGCCCAACAGGTTGGGGCGCCAGATGAATGACCAGGAAAAGCTGGCCTTCTGCCATGATGCCGACTGCATCATCGCCGGCCGGAGCGGTGGCGGCCTCCCCGGGGAGCTATACTCCGCAGCCGCCAGGCTGAAATTGATCGCCGTGGTGGGGGGCACCGTCAGGCAGATCCGGCCGCATGAAGCCCTGGAAAAAGGGATAGCCATCATCAACACCCCGGCCGGCATGCAGGAGGCGGTGGCCGAATATACTCTGGCCTTGATGCTCATGGCGCTGCGGGATATCCCCTATTTTATCGACCAGATGAAAATGGGGCGGAAATGGCAGGCCAGGCGGCCATATTACAACCTGACGGGTAAGACCGTCGGCCTGGTGGGGTTGGGTCTGATTGCCCGCCGCCTGGTGGAGCTTCTCCAGCCGTTCCATGCTAAAATCCTGGTATATGATCCCTTTTTGGATGGGGATATCATAAGGAGCATCGGTGCCGAACCGGTGGAGCTGGATTATCTCCTCAGCCACTCGCACATCGTCTCTCTCCACGCCGGTTTGACGGAGAGCACCTATCATATGATCGGCAAGAGGGAAATTGCTCTGATGCCGCCCTATACTATATTGATCAACACGGCCAGAGGCGCTCTGATCGATGAGGAAGCCCTGGTCGAGCGGTTGAGACGCGGTGACCTGGTAGCCGCCCTCAATGTTTATGAAAAGGAGCCGTTACCCGTCGATCATCCCCTTCACCAGGTGCCGAACGCCATCCTCACCCCTCACAGTGCCGGCAAATCCATGGATACCTACCGCATTCAAAGCGAAAGCCTGGTGGAGGACATTTTGCGCTTCTTTGCCGGCGAAAAACCTCACTTCCTGGTGACCCGGGAAATGCTGGAGAGGATGACCTGATACCTGATCATTAACCACCGGGCTGCAGGCATGGCCGTTTCCGTTCCGCTGTTCCCGGCGAGGGAGGTCACTTTACCCGCCGCCGGCCTTTGGCTTTTTGTTTGCTGCTCTCCGAGGCAAGTTCAGGCCCGGACTGCCGGCACAGGTGGTTGATGGTAGCCCGCAGGTGCGCTTTCGCCGCCTCTTCTGCTTCTGCCTCATCATGTGCTTCCAACGCAGCAATAAGGCGCATATGCTCGGGATAAGTTTCCTCCGGGAGGCGGCGCAAACCGGGCCGGTAGCTGATGGTAAGAAAGATGAGCGGATTCAGTTGTCCCATCAGGATGCCGCTATTCAGCTTGGCGGCGATCATGGTGTGGAATTCCTGGTCGGCCTCGAGGTAGGCGGCGGTGATATCTTCGCTTTCCGCCCGCGTCATCACGCTGGTGAAGAGTTCCCGCATCTGTTCCACATCGACCTTTTTGATCTGTGGGGCGAGAAGGCGGGCGGCAAGGCCTTCGAGGGCAGCGCGCACTTCAAAGGCGATGATCATATCCTCCAAGGTGAAGCGGCGCACGTAGGTGCCCTTAGGGGTAATGCAGACCAGCTGCTCTTTTTCCAGCTGGGACAAAGCTTTGCGCAGAGGGGTGCGGCTGACGCCCAGCATTTCCGTCAATTTATCCTGTACCAGCCGCTGGCCGGGTTGTAAAATGCGATTTTGTATCATCTCTCTCAACCGCTCATAAGTGAGCGTGTCCAGATCGGTCTTTTTTATCGGCTGAATCTTCATATCCCAAAAAATCACTCTTCCCGGCCGGTTTCGTACACGGTATACACCCATTGTATTAATCCTATCCGATACCGTCAATCAAGAGGGCGACACTGATATAATCACAAAATTAAAGGAACTTGGTAAAAAGTGTAGAACAAGGTATGTTATTGGGTGCCGATATAAACGGAAACGCGGTCTATACTAGGAGGTCATGTCGTGAAGATAGACATATTTAAAAATCCGGGTGCTAAGTATGGGGCTGTTCACTTGTGGATGCTGAACGATAAGCTTGATCCGGAGGAAGTAAAACGCCAGGTGCGGATTCTTTCCGAGTCCGGCTGCCGGGCACTCATAACACGCACCTATTATGGCCTTAATACCGAATACTTAAGCAGTGCATACATGGAGGCTATGGAATGCGCAATTAATGAGGCCGAAAAATGTGGTATAGAAATATTCCTGCAAGCAGGGTATATGCCAAACGGATTTCCCGGTTTGACAAGTGACATGTGTGGTTACGGCCTAGAGGCAAGGCCGATAACAGATCCCATTACAAATATGGTATGCCTGGACAGGGATGATCGATATTATTATGTAGTACGTCCCTTTAACCACGCCATTGATTTGCTAAATGAGGATGCGGTACGGACATATGTCTTAAAAGCGTACCAGGACACATGGCGCTGCTTCTCTCGGCATTTTGGAAAGACCATCACTTCCATTTGGGTCGACGAACCTTCTTTTCATCCTCCCATACTTCCCTGGAGCCACGGCTTACCCGCCGCTTTTAGGGACATGTGGGGCTACGACATCACCTCGCACATACCGTCGCTATTTCATCATACCGATAACTATAAGCTGCATCGGCACCACTTTTGGAGAACAGTGGTTGAATTGCTGGCTAAGGGTTATTTTCAGACGGTCTCTGCATGGTGCGCAGATCACGGTTTATTATTTAGCGGACATCTCATGGGCGAGGACACATTAACCGACCAAATTGCCCTGACAGGGGCGACCATGCCGCTTTATAAATACATGCATTTACCGGGAATCGATCACTTAGGTGGGAGTTTGTGTTGGACTCATGGTGCATCAGGCGGGGAAGGCGGACTTCCCTTTATATTAACTCCGAAGCAATGCACCAGCGTGGTCAATCAACTTGGCAAAGGGGTAGCTTTGGCGGAGATGTATGGGGTCAGCACCCAGGCTCTCACCATGAAGGATCAGCAACGAATTGGCGACTTCCTTGCCTTATTAGGCATTAATCAACGCTGCCTGCATGCTTCATTCTATTCGATGCGCGGGCGTCGTAAACGGCTCCACGCTCCGAACCTTTCCTATCAGCAACCGTGGTGGCAGGATGTCAACATCATCTCCAGATACTTTGCCCGGTTATCCTATCTGCTAAGACAGGGCAGGTATGAAGCCGAAGTGCTTGTCATTCATCCCATTGAGTCTGCGTACATGCTTTACGAACCGTTGCGTTATCGGGAAGATATTACCAAACGAGAGCCTATGCCGGAACTGGAAGAGATGAACAGCCATCTAGTCACCCTTTCTAAACACCTTCTGGAACTTGGACTGGGCTTTGATTATGCAGATGAGTCTATGTTAGCCGAATACGGCCGTATTGATGACCAAGACAACTTTTACCTGGGTAACATGAGGTATCGGGTGATTATTTTACCGCAACTGATTACTCTGCGGAGATCAACAGTCGACTTCCTTAATGAACTGGCCAAAAAAGGTTACAGGATAATGAGCACCGCTTCTTCATTGCCGTCATTTGTCGAGGGGCAACCATCCGTTTTACCCGAGCAATTGCTTAGCTCCATAATTCAGGTTTTAAACACAAAAGATGATCTGGCCAAAGCCTTGATACCTGCCTTGAATGCCAATGCCCCCGGATATCCGGCAAACCCGGACCTAAACGGTCATAGCGGTATTTGGTTACACCGGCGCTACCTTGATGACAAAGATGAACTGTTATTTGCCTGTAATGTACATGAACAGGAAACTAAACAGTTGGCACTTAATGTGGTCAAAGGAGCGGTCGTGGAACAATTGAATTTAGTTGATGGGTCCGTGCAGCCACTATCTATTGAAGAAAACCGTGATCTCAGCAAATGCACCATATGTATTCCGCCGGAATCTTCCGTCATGCTTCACATAACGCAAAAAGCGCACTTGGATCTACCGTCAAAGGAGGTCAGGATGGGCGACTATACTAAAAAGCAGGTAGTCCTTCCTGACTGTTGGCGCATGGAGCGATTATCGCCCAATGCCCTACCTTTGGATTACTGTCGCCTGATCGTGGATTCACAGTATGTCTCTTCTGCCGTACCTACATTAGCAGTACAGGACTTCTTGTCGTCCAAAGGCTACAAGGGGGACGTTACTTTAGAGTACTCGTTTTCCGTGCGCGATAAACCGGCGAATATACATCTTGTGCTTGAGGAGGCCGATCTTTGGAGAGTGACGATCAATAAGCACGAGTGCCGTTATGCAGGCGAACCTTATTACCTTGATCGCTCTTTTTTGCCCATCGACATATCGCCTTACGTGAATTTGGGCTTGAATATCATCAGGCTTACCAGCTATTTTGAACCATTAAGAAGAGCGCAATTTACCCTGTCCGGGTTGTTCGAGAATCTCTCCGGAGTGGAGTTGGAGAACGCCTATATTATCGGTGATTTTGCCGTCACCGGTACAATATCGCCCAGGGAGCAACAACAGCGCTGTCTCCGGCTTGCCCCCGACTTCCGTTTGGAAGTAGAGAAAAAAGATGTCCAAGGTGACCTTGTTCTGTCAGGACTTCCTTTCTTCGCGGGGACAGTGGAGTTGTCCCAAAATATAAATTTGGACAAACCGATGTACGGCGAAAAAATCATGGTTGGCATTAATGAATCGTCATTCTGTACAGTTGAGCTGCTCATTAACGATGTTTCTTTGGGCGTTCAAGGAATACCACCGTTTACATGGGACATAACCAAGTACGTTACCGGCGGAAACTTGAAGCTCAGTTTCAGAATAACAAATACCCTGCGCAATCTGTTGGGTCCTCATCACCGGACTAGCGGCGAGCCGGACCATTGTTGGGGTGAAAAGGCTTTTAAAGGCTACAGCTTAAAAGAGTTCACTAAGGATGGCGCGCTCTTTCTAAAACATGAACCGGAGACCGAAACATGGACAGACGATTATTTTGTCATACCATTTAAACTTGGTTTCGTAACACTTACCTACAGTTGAAGCAGCGTATTAACAGGGACGAACAAGAAGGGAATAACCAAGGCATGGATGAACATTTAGCCAATATCTGAGGGAAAGAAGAAGGTGAAAAATTGACCGCCGAGGCCAGTCATAATCCCCGAAGTGGCTATCCCCGGTATGGCAGGCCAAGGGTGCGCCTGGGCGTGGATCGCTTGCTGGAGGATGAATATCAGCTGCTGGCTGGGAAGCGCCTGGGTTTGCTCACCAATGAATCGGGGCAGACTTCGGAGTTGGTTCCCACCATTGATGCGGTGCTCGCCCATCCCCAGTTGCAGCTCACTGCCCTCTTTGGACCGGAGCACGGCGTGCGGGGCCACGCCGACAGCCTATTGCCGTCCGGGCAGGATCCTATTACCGGACTACCGTTTCACAGCCTTTATGACAGCCGGACACGCCGGCCGTCTCCAGAAATGCTGGAGGAAGTCGACGCCCTGCTTTTCGACGTACAGGATGTCGGTGTGCGCTTTTATACTTACATATCCACGCTGGCCCATGTGATGGAAGCGGCGGCACATTGTGATGTGGAAGTGGTGGTGCTCGACCGGCCCAATCCCATCACCGGCACAGAGGTGGAAGGGAACGTGCTCGACCCTCGCTTCTCATCGTTTGTGGGCCTCTATCCGATCGCCCTGCGGCACGGCATGACCATCGGGGAGATGGCCCTGCTTTTCAATGATCATTTCCGGATCGGCTGCCGCCTGAAGGTGGTCGCTATGGAAGGCTGGCGGCGTTCGTGGTGGTTTGAGGAGACGGGTGCCTTTTGGGTCATCCCGAGTCCCAATATGCCCACTCCCGACACCGCCGTTGTCTATCCGGGTCTCTGCCTTCTGGAAGAGACCAATGTCTCTGAAGGGCGGGGTACGACCAAACCTTTCCAACTGTTTGGTGCTCCCTGGATCAATGCCGCCGCGTTGTGGAAGAAGCTCCGCTCTTTCAACCTGCCGGGAGTGGCTTTCCGCCAGGCTGCCTTCATACCCATGTACCGCAAATACCAGAATGAATTGTGCTACGGCCTCGAACTTTATGTAACCGATCGTCAAGCCTTCCGGCCGGTCGCCACCGGGCTATATATTATCGCCGCTCTTCTGGAGCTCTTCCCGGAGCAAATGGAAATAAAGGATAATTTTCACAGGCTCATGGGCACGGATACCACTGCCAAAAGGCTCCTCTCCGGAGAGCCGGTGGAAGCCGTTCTGGCCGATTTTGAACCGGAGCTGAAGCAATTTGTGGAGATCAGGAACAAATATCTGTTATATCCGGATTGAAGCTTAGCTGGGCAGGGGGATGTGCTTGGATGCCTGTCAGAATTGGGATCGATGGGGGCGGGACCAGCACCCGCAGCCTGATTTACGACGATGAGGAAGGCATTTTGGCCGAGGCCGGCGGGCCGGCCTGTGCCTTGTCCGGCGGCCTGGAGCGGGCTTTGCAGTCTATCGGCCAGACACTAGAGCAAGCCTTGACCAAAGCCGCAGAGCATGGCCGACCCGTACCAGCCCGGCCTGGAGCCATTGATGCCGTATGCCTGGGCATCAGCGGGGCAGCCTCTCTCCCCGCCGGGCAGCCGCTCAGCGAAGGCGTCTCCCGTTTTCTGGGAGAAAGGGGTTATCCAGTCTCCCCGGAGCGGATCCTAGTGGTCTCGGATATCGAAATAGCCTTGGCCGGAGCGTTGGGAGGCGCACCCGGGGTCGTGCTCATCGTGGGTACCGGAGCGGTGGCCTATGGACGTTCTCCCGGCAACCGCACCTTTCGGGCGGATGGCTGGGGTTGGCTCTTGGGCGATGCCGGCAGCGGTTACGACATCGGCCGGGCCGCCTTGCGAGCCGCATTTGCCATCCAGGACGGGCGGAGGGAGGATAAGACCTCTTCCGGCCTGGTGGCGGCGGTGACGGCTCATTTTCAGGTAAGTGCTTTGTCGCAGCTTGTGCCTATGGTATATGAAGGCCGGATAAAAGTGAGCGATATTGCCGCCCTGAGCCCGGTGGTGGCAGAGCTCGCCGCCGCAGGCGACCCGGTATGCCTCGCCATCTTGGATGAGGCGGCCGAGGCGTTGGCGCAAAGCGTGTTGGCAGTCGTCAGCCGGCTTTATTCCGGAGAAGGGGAGGGCGAGCGACCGACCGGACCGATCCCTGTCAGCTACCAGGGTGGGGTGATCCGCCACTCGCCGGTGCTGCGCGAGCTGGTGGTCCGCAAGATAGAGGCTAAAGGCGAAAGGTTGGGAGTGCGCTGCCGGGTGAAGCCGCCGGCCTATGAACCCGTGGTCGGGGCTCTGCTCTTGGCCGGGGCTTCCCCGGAAAAACTGTAGGCGGATTTACTCCGCTGGCGCTTCGTCGGGTGGCGCGCCGGCGAGGGCCAAAAGCGCTGCGAGCCCGTCGGCGGCTTCTGCAACCGCCGCCTGCACGGCCGGCGACAGCGGCGCCCAAAGGGAGGTGTCGGCCGGTTCGATCCCCAGCAGAGCCACAGAGGTGTCCAGCTCTTCCACCAGGAAGCGCGCCAGCATATAGGGAGGCATGGTATGGGTGGAGGCCGAGAGGCCTTGCGTCTCCTCCCAGGGCAGAATGCGGATGGTGCCCGGCTTCTCGCCCATCAGGGCGGCATCGATCAATATCACCAAGTCGGGGGCGAAGCGGCGCAGCACCCCGGTGAAATTTTCCGGGGCCAGACCGGCATTTAGAACAAGCAACCGGTCGCGGCCGGAGGCGGCGACCGGTACAAGCTTCTTTACCACTTCAATTCCGGCGGCGTCATCGCCGTTCAATTCGTTCCCCATACCCACCAGAGCGATGCGCCAATCTGGCCGGGCTTCACTTGGCCTGGGCTTTTGCCCCGCTATCTTTGCCGGCGTCTTGGCCAGCATTTCCTTTAAGCACTTTTTCCACGACGGTGCGCACATTGTTCTCTTCTCCATAAAAGATGTCGAAGGGATCCTGGGTGAGGGCAGCCAGCTCCCACTTTTTATCCGACAGATGGATGGCATCGAAGCGGCAGCTTTCCTCGCACTGGGCGCAGAAGACGCAGCGGTCGAGATGGTAGCGCATGACGAACTGCTTATTTTTCCGGTCTAAAATGTGCAGGTCCAAGGCCATGGCCGGGCAGTCGCGCACGCATAGATTGCAGCCGGTGCATTTGGCGGCATCCCATTCCACCCGGCCGCGCAAAGCTTTCGGGGTGGCGGATTTCTCGAACGGATATTGCCGGGTGACCGGTTTTCTGAAGAGAGATCGGCTTATATCGCCAATCATGGTGGCTATTCTCATCAGCCAATCCACCTCCAAGTAGCGAAAATAGCGATGGCCAGGAACTGCAGGAGACCAAGCACGGCGATGAAGCGCCACCAGAGACCGACGGTTTGGTCGATGCGCAGCCTGGTGAGCAAGGCTTGCAGGGCGGCCAGGATGAAGAGCAGGCAGAGTGTTTTCACGATGAAGAACAGGGGATTGCTGATGCCGCCCAGGTAGAAGAGGGAGATCAGAGTCAGGCCGACAATCAGCTCCACCCCTTGGGCGAGGCGGAACAAAGCGTAACCTCTGCCGCTATATTCGGTCAAAGCGCCGGCCACGATCTCGGTTTCCGCTTCCGGGGCGTCAAACGGCGGCAGCTCCAGCTTGCCCATCAGACCGACCATGGCGATGAAGAAACCGACCGGCTGGGTGATGATCATCCACCAGTTTTTCCCGGCATAGGCGGCTATCTCGCCGATCTGCCAGGAACCGGCGGCGATGGCCGGACCCAGGAGAGCCAAAAGGAAAGGCGCTTCGTAGCAGAAAAGCTGGGTCAGGGCCCGGGTGGCGCCGACGAGGGAAAACCGGGTGAGGGTGTTGGTGCCGGCCAAAGCGATGGAGATGGTCAGCACGCTCATGAGATAGACGGTGACGATCAGATCACCCGGAAAAGAGTAGGCGGCTCTCAAGCCGAACATGGGCACATATAACACCGCCGTGAGGGCGGAAGCCAGCGCCAGGATGGGCATGGCCTGAAACAGCCAGGGATTGGCCCCCTCGGGAATCACTTCTTCTTTGACCAACAGCTTGACCACATCGGCAAACGGTTGGAACCAGCGCGGACCGATCCGGTTTTGCAGCTGAGCCACCAGCTTGCGGTCGATCCATTGATAGGCCAGACCGCCGGCCATGATAAAGAGGCCGCTGGGGAAGAGCAGCAAAGCTATCAGTCCATTGATATTGTTCATTGATAGTTACACCCGCCTCTGTTTGCGATAATACTCAATACCGTACCGGCGCAGGTCCTCCCAGGTCCAGTGATCGTGACCGCCTTTGGCATAATTGACGATCACCGCCCTGTCCTGGCAGGAGAAACACGGATCGATGCCGGCCAAGATCATGGGGATGTCCGCCAGTTGGTGGCCGACGGCCAAAGCGACGACGGAGGCCATGTTGGGTATGGTAGGGGTGCGCACATGCACCCGCTCAGGCTTCTCCCCGCCGTTGCTTTTTACGAAATACCAGAGTTCTCCCCTGGGCGCTTCCACCCGCATCAGGACCTCGCCCTCTTTAATGCGGCGGGGCATTTTCGTCTCAATTTCGCCCTCGGGCATGTTCTCCAGGATCTGGCGGATCACCCGGCAGGATTCCGTAAGCTCTTTGATGCGGATCACCGTGCGGGCCTCCAGGTCGCCGCTCTCTTCCACCATCATGTTGACGGGGAATTGCGGGTAGGCGATATAGGGGGAGTCCACCCGCACATCGCGGGCCACTCCCGAAGCCCGGGCCGTCGGGCCGACAATGCCCAGTCTCTCGGCCATCTCTTTGGTGGTGACGCCGATGCCGCGAGTTCTCTGAAGGAAGAATTCGTCGTTTTGCACTACATGCAGATAGTGCTGGATGCGTTTTTCCAGGAAGTCCAAACCCTTCAAGACTTCGGCAGACTGCTCGGGGGTGATATCGTTCTTCACCCCACCCAAGATGTTGGCCGAATAGTTCACCCGGTTGCCGGTGATCACTTCCAGGAGGTCCATCACGGTCTCCCGGTCGCGCCAGGTATACATGAAGAGGGTGTCGAACCCGGCTTCATGAGCCGCCACGCCCAGCCACAGGAGGTGGCTGTGGATGCGCTCCAGCTCGGCCACCACTTCGCGGATGGCCTGAGCGCGGGGCGGGGCCTCCACGCCGGCCAGCTTTTCCACGGCGGCGGCGTAGCAGGTGGCATGGATGTGGGAGCAGATGCCGCACACCCGCTCGAAAAGGTAGAGGTTCTGCACCCAGGTGCGCTGCTCGCAGGCTTTCTCTATTCCCCGGTGGGCGTAGCCCAGACGGGCGGAAGCCGCCGTCACCGTTTCGCCGTCGACGGTGAACTCAAAGTGTCCGGGCTCTTTCAAGGCCGGGTGCTGCGGCCCGATGGGGACAATGAATTGCTCTCTATGTTCACTGGTATGCACCGTTCGCTTCTCCTTCCGTAAAGCAATTTCAGGCGGTTACTTCCCGGCCCGCAAAATCCTTGCGCAGGGGATAGACGCCTTCCGGCCAGCTGTCGGGCAGGAAAAGGCGCTCGGGATTAGGCGTGTCGACCACGGTGATCCCGAACATCTCCATCAATTCCCGCTCAAAAAAGGAGGCCGAAGGGATGATGCCGCAGATGGAAGCGATTTTCGGCTCCTTTCGGGAGACCCTGGCGCGCAAAGTCAGCACATACCGACCTGAGCAGAAATGATACAACACTTCGAAAAAGCTGTTCCCTTCGTCTTCGCCTTTCTTTACTCCGGGATCGAGCCCGGTGATGCCGGCCAGATAGTCCCAACCGGCCTGTTGAAGACGGGAGACGGCGGCAGTCAGGTCTTCCGGCTTGATCACCAGATCCAACCGGTGTTCTTCAGGGGTCAACTGTTCCACCGTGAACTCTTTGAGGAGTTCGCTACCGTTTTGCAAAACCGACTCCGTGCTCATGAAACTGCCTCACTCTCCTTGCTCTTTTGACTGTCGTCTTTCAGACCGGCATTGCCGGCGGTCGATGCCTCGTCGGACGAGGCGGTCTCGGACTCGGTCGCCGGCGGCTCAGCCTCAGTCTCAGCCTCAGCCTCCGAGGTGGCCGCCTGCTCGGTGGCCGCCTGCTCGGTGGCCGGCGCTCCCTCTGCCGGGGCTTGCAGACCGCTCAGCAGCTTGACGATCCCGTCAATGATCGCCTCGGGCCGCGGCGGGCAGCCGGGGATATATGCATCGACGGGAATAACCTTGTCCACCTGTCCGACTACATTATATGCATCCCGGAACACGCCCCCGCCCAATGCGCAGGCGCCGACCGCCACCACGAACTTGGGATCGGGCATCTGTTCATAAATGCGTTTCAGTCTTTCCTTGGCTTGCTCGCTCACCGCCCCGGTCACCACCAGCACGTCGGCGTGGCGCGGGCTCCCTTTCAGCCTGATGCCGAATCTCTCCACATCGTAGCGGGGAGTGAAGGTGGCCAATATTTCAATATCGCAGCCGTTGCAGGAGCCGCTGTTGAAGTGAATAGCCCACGGCGAATTGATGCGAGCCCAGGCCGACATTTTTTCCATGGTCTCTTTCAAGCGGCCGTCCGTCTTGCTCATGGATATACACTCACTTTCTTTATCCTAGGATAAGCGCGGCCAGTGCAATGATCAAGCCGCCTATATACAGGCTCGCCACCGGGGTTAGCTCACTTGTGCCCAGGACTAATATGCCCAGGTGCAAAACGGCGAAGAATAAAGCGATGGCAAAAAATTGCCTATACCCCAAAGCGGCCGGGGTGCTCGGCGGCGCCTCGCCGCTGGCATACAAAGTCGCTTTCGTATCCGAGACGTTTTCCGGGGCGAGCAGCCGGCCCAGCCAGAAAAGCCCTGTGCTGAGCAATACATAAATCAAAAAGGCGATCGGTGGTATGAGAAGCACTTTCATTTTAGATCAATAACCTCCGAACGTGGCCATAATAGCGTTTCCGGCCGGGTCCGTCAACCATTGCACCAGTCCGGGCCAAAGACCCAACACCACCACGGCCAGCAACAGGAGCACCATCGGCACCTGCATGCTGAGCGGCAGGCTGCTGCCGTTGAGCACGGCGGCGGAAGGCTTTTGCCTGTAGACGGCGTTGACGATTGGGGCATAGTAGCCAAGCGACAAGACGCTATTCAGAGCGGCAAAGATTACCAGGTAGAAGATGAGCCGGTTGTTGGCTTGCACTCCGGCCACCAGGATCTGCCATTTGGACATGAAACCGGCGAGCGGCGGCAGTCCGCCCAAGCCCAGGACGGCGATACTGAGAGCCAGGGTGGCCAGAGGATAGCGCTTGGCCGCACCGGCCAGGTCGGATATGGTCAGGGGGTTGTGGCTCCCTTTGGCAATATGCAAGGCGTAAAGCAGAGCACCGACAGCCAAGAAGGCGAGGCCCTTCATCAGGCCGTGGTTGATCAGGTGGAACACACCGCCGGTGGCGCCGGCCGCCGTGCCGGCGTGCAGGGCGATGCCTAAACCCATCACCATATAGCCGACATGACTTAAGCTGGAGAAGGCCAACAGGCGCTTCACCTGGGTCTGCTTCAGGGCGATCAGGTTGCCCACCAGCATATTCAAAGCGCCGAAGATCATCAGGAGGACACCCCAGGAGAGGGTAACAGCCATGAGGGCGCTGATGGCCCGCAACAAGGCGACCAGACCGGCCTCGATCACCACGCCGGAGAGCATGGCGCTGATGCCGCTCGGCGCCTGGGCGTGGGCGTCGGGCAGCCAGGTGTGGAAGGGCACCAAAGCTGCTTTGACCCCGAAGCCGGCGACGAATAAAGCTCCGGCCGCCAGCATCAGCGGGGTGCCGACGGCGGAGGCGCCGATCCGATAGAGGTCGAGGGTGCCGGTCTCCATGAACACCAAAGCGATGGCCAAAAGCACCAGCGAGGAGCCGGCGGCACTCTGCACCAGGTATTTCACTCCGGCTTCCAGGGAGGCTTTTTGCTCACGGTAAAAAGCCACCAGGAGGTAGGAGGTGAGAGCCATCACTTCAAACCAGACCCACAGGTTGAAGAGGTCCGCAGCGCAGGCGAGCCCGATCATGGCGCCGGTCATGGCCACCAGCATGGCGTAATATTTCTCCTCGCCGTCTTCGTTTCTCATATACATGCGGGAGTAGATGACCACCAGGGTGCCCAGGGTGAGCGCCAGCCCGGCGAGGAGGATGCTCAGGCCGTCCACCTGCAGCGGCACGCTGCCGGTGATATAGCGCAGGGCGGTGGCGCTGCTGCGGTTGAACTGGAGGACAATGTCGATATACGCTTTCCAGGTGCCGGCCAAAGCCAATAGGGAAGCCAGTTGGGAGGCGTTGGAAGCCGCCCCGGCACGCCCGGTCCGCATGAATAGCCTACCGATCAGGTAGATCAGCGGAGCGGAAAGGAGAGGTGTGACTACCAGTGTCAGAATAGCGTTTGAATAATACATGCATTCAGGACCCCCAAACAAGAAGGCCGAGAACGGCGATAGCGCCGCCTGCGATGCCCAAAGCGTTCCAACTTAGATGACCTGTCTGTGTAAGGCGCAAGACCGAACCTGCCAGAAGAGTGCTGCCGACGATGACCCGGTTCAGCCATTCGAAGCCGAAGTCGGCACCAGCCATGGCGGCGGGTAAAGCAGCCGCCTTGCTCAATGAAGCGAACAGATCACGGTACCACCAGGCCAGGAGACCGGCGGCGATGACCACTATAGCCACGAGAGTGGCCGGAGCCGTCAATACATCCACAATCAGCTCCACCGTTCCCGGGGCGTGCAGGTGACTCAGGTGATAAGGCAGGCTGCCGGTGAGAAGCTCGGACAGCCAGCCGGCCAAAAGCCAGGTGACCAGGGTGCCGAGCGCCAGTGGGGCGAGCGCCGTCCGCATGGCTGCCGGCGCATCGTGCACATGATGCTCTTTTTTGGCGGTGCCGTAAAATACCATGTATACCATGCGTAAGCTGTAGGCGGCGGTCAGACCGGCGCCGAGCACCATGAGTATATAAGCCCAGAGGGGACCGTGCGCCAGGCCTTCTTCCAAAACCAGCTCTTTGCTCCAGAAGCCGTTGACGAACGGCAAGCCGGCCAAAGCCAGAGTACCGATGATGAAGACATTGCGGACGAAGGGCATCTTCTGGCCGAGCCCGCCCATCTGCCGCATGTCCCGGGTGCCTACGGCATGAATTACCGCCCCGGCGCCCAGAAAGAGGAGGGCTTTAAACACGGCATGGCTCATCAGGTGGAACTGCGAGGCATATACCGCACCCACGCCGACAGCATATACCATGTAACCCAGCTGGCTGATGGTGGAGTATGCCAGGGTGCGCTTTAGATCCGACGCCGTGATGGCCATGACGGCACCGAGGAAGGCCGAGAGCACACCGACCACGACCACGGCGGTGGTCCAGCCGGGCACGGCGGCAAACGCCGGATAAAAACGGGCCAGAAGGTATACCCCGGCGTTCACCATGGTGGCGGCATGGATCAGGGCGCTGATGGGCGTGGGCGCCTCCATGGCGCCGGGAAGCCAGGTGTGGAACGGGACTTGCGCCGACTTGGCGGCGGCCCCGATCAGGAAGCCGAAGGCCATGATGCTCAAGGCGAATTCGGGAAGGCGGTGGGCGTAGGCCAGGAAGGTCTGGATGTCATAGGTGCCGAGGAAAGAGTAGGCTATCAGGGCACCTGCAAGTAAGCCCACGCCGCCGGTCTGGGTCATGATCAGCGCTTTCATGCCGCCGGCGACCGCTTTGGGATCATCATTATAAAACGAGATCAAGGCATAAGAGCAAAAGGCCATCATTTCCCAGAAGAAGAAGAGCAGCAACATGCTGGAGGTGAGCACCATGCCGGTCATGGAACCGATGAAGAGGAGCACCAGAGAATAATAGCGGCCGAGCTGCGCTTCACCGTGCATGTAATCGATGGAGAATATCACTGCCAGGCAGCCGATCACGGCGGCGATCACCGTGAGGAAAACGCTGAGGCCGTCCGGCACAAAGGTGAAATTGCCGAAGACGCTGCCGGCTGCCACGGAGACCACCGTCCGCTCGGTAACCAGGGGCAAAAGACATAGGGAAAGCAGCCCGGTTACCACGGCAAAAGCCGATGCTACCAGATGTTGCAGGCGCGGTGCCCGGTCGCTGGACAGGGCCAAAAGCAACGCCCCCAACCAGGGCACGAATATTACCGATAAAACAAGCCACTGTGTCATTGATTTACCCCCGCAGCGAAGTTAATTCGTTTACATCCAAGGTGCCCAGGCGCCGTTTTACCTGCACGGCCAGCGCCAGGCCGATGACGGCTACCATGGTGTCGGCCACGATAACCGTTAACGCCACACTTTGGGCTGTCTGCATATGCCCATTGATCTTGCCGGCCAGGATGAAAGCCATGATGGCTCCTTTGACCAGGATTTGCAGGGCGACCACGATTTTGATCAGATTGCGCACCGCCAGCAGGGCATATAGGCCGACGGCAAACAGTCCTAAAATACCCAGCATCAATACGTTCATTTCATTAAACATCAGCCTTGTACCTCCCCGGCTGCGGCAGTGGTCCGCCGGCTGTTCTCGGCGGTATCACCGGCAGCTGTTTGCGCAACATTCTTGTGTCCGGCGGCTTGACCGGCTTTTTTAACCGCCTGCGGCGCCATGGCGGGCGCCAGGAGGCCCAACGCGCTGACCACACCGGCCACGATCATCACAATCTGCAGCATGACGTCAAGGCTGCGCCGCTCCCACAAGACCAGGGCGAAAGTGAATGGAGACTCCAGATCCCAGCCGCCGGGTATGGGAATGATATGCGGCAGCACCTGCTCGCCCAATAGGAACAAAAATACCAAAACCGCGATCCAGACTACCGGTCTGGGGATGTTTGTGCGTTCGCCCATGCCTTCTTCTCCGGCGATGCTGATGGCAAAGACGAAAAGAATGGTGACCAGTCCGGCACCAACGCTCAACTCGATGACCGCCAGCTCCCTGGCACCGAGGTTATATAGCACCATCGCCACGATGGCGCTGGTGCCGGCCAACCACAGAGCCGAAGCCAGGAGGCGCTTGGCGATAACGGCCCGCACCGCACAATACACCACACCGGCTGCCAAAAGTATGTTGATCAGATACACCATGTTCCCCCTATCAAGCTGCGCCCGACGGCGCGCTTACTTAAACTGCATCGACGCTCTCCGGCGCACTCTCCGGCGCACCCGGCAGCGCCTTTCCCACCCGATCATAGATCATAAACGATCATGAATAATTATGAAACTATTTTTTCGCGTTAAAACCCCGGCTGTCGCCTTTGGCCGCCAGTTTTTTTATTCAACCGCCTTTCAGTATAACATGTAAAAACATATCTGTCCTTATAAACAACCTTTCAGGAATTCTGCCGACCTCTGGTAATCCCTGCCGTCCTCAGCAAATCCTGGGCAATTGTTCACCGCTTAAGAGATCGAGCACTCTGGTGCCGCCGATGATGCTTTCCAGTTCCACCACTCCTGCCCCGGCGCCCGTCACCCGGCCGATGACGGCGGCCTCACGGCCGATCTCCAGGCGGTGCAAGGCGGTGAGGGCGGCTGCGGCTTCTTCCTCCGGAACAAAGAGCACGCAGCGCCCCTCATTGGCCACATAGAGGGGATCGATGCCCAAAAGTTCGCAGGCGCTGTGCACCGCTTTGGCCACGGGGATGCGGGCTTCCTCAATCAGCATGGACATCCCGGCGGCGCCGGCCAGCTCGATCAGCGCCGTAGCCAGTCCGCCCCGGGTCAGATCGCGCAGGCAATGTACCGTAGCCGTCCGGCAAACCTCTTCCACCAGGCCGTTTAGGGGAGCGCAGTCGCTTTCGATGGCGCTTTCAAAGCCCAGCCCTTCCCGTACGGAGAGCACCGCCATGCCGTGGCGGGCGATATCCCCGCTCACAATGACGGCATCTCCTGGACGGATGGCCGCCGGGCCGAAGTGCCTCTCCGGGGGAATGATGCCCACGCCCGCGGTGGTGATGAAAACCCCGTCGCCGCTTCCCCGGTCCACCACTTTGGTATCGCCGGCCACAATATAAACACCTGCCTTCCGGCAGGCTTCCCGCATGGAGGCTACCACCCGCCGCAGATCGGAGAGGAGGAAGCCTTCTTCGATGATGAAGGACGCGGTCAGATATTGCGGTTTGGCGCCCACCATGGCCAGATCGTTCACCGTGCCGTTCACCGCCAGGCAGCCGATGTCCCCGCCGGGGAAAAAGAGCGGATTGACCACGTAGGAATCCGTGGTAAAAGCCAGCCGGCCGCCGGATAAACCTTCCAATATGGCGCTGTCGGCATTGGTGTCCAGATGGGGATTTTGCCACTCGGCGGCAAAAATCTGCTCGATCAAGCGGCGGGTCAACCGGCCGCCTCCGCCGTGAGCCAGCACAATTCGGTCTTTGTCGCCGGGATTCACCGGGCAGTTGAGCTCAATTCTCATGCAGTCGGGCCGTCCTTTCCCGCATTTCTTTTGGCACGGCGGTAACGATAATAGGCAGCGCAAGCCCCTTCCGTCGATACCATCGGCGCTCCCAGCGGGTTTTCCGGCGTACACTCGCTACCGAAAGCCGGGCAGGCGTCGGGTTTGATCAATCCCTGCAGTACCTGACCGGCCCGGCAGATGCTGTCCGGCCGCCCGGCACCGGCAGACCCGGCACCGGCAGACCCGGCACCTGGCCGCCCGGCATCTGGCCCCTCAGGCAGGGCAAAGCGCTTTTCGGCATCAAAATCGGCATAAGCAGGGGAGAGGGCCAGCCCGCTATTGGGGATGAGGCCGATACCCCGCCAGTGGCGGTCGGTTACGGTAAAAATCTTTTGCACCAATTCCTGCGCCGCCCGGTTGCCGCTTTTGCTGACGGAGCGGGAATATTGATTGGCCACTGCCGGCTCGCCCTTTTCCAGCATGTCCAGGCACATATGGATGCCCTGGAGGATATCCAGCGGTTCGAAACCGGTGACCACGATCGGCACCCGGTAGCGCCGGACCAAGGATTCATAGGATTCATAACCGGTGACCGTGCACACATGCCCGGCGGCGAGGAAGCCCTGCACCCGGCAGTCGGGGCTGTTCAAGATGGCTTCCATGGCCGGCGGCACCAAGACATTGGCGGCCAGTATGCTGAAATTGGTCACTTTTTCCGCTGCCGCCCGGTATACGGCCAGGGCACTGACCGGCGCCGTGGTCTCAAAGCCGACGGCAAAAAACACCACCTGGCGTTCCGGGTGGCGTCTCGCCAGGTCGAGAGCATCGAGCGGCGAATAGACCATGCGCACGTCGCCGCCCCGGGCTTTGGCCGAGAAAAGGTCGCCTTGGGTGCCCGGCACCCGCCACATATCGCCGAATGAGCAGAGAATCACCTCGGGCCGGGCAGCCAGTGCCACCGCTTTGTCGATGGTTTCGGCCGGGGTGACGCACACCGGGCAACCCGGACCGTGTATCAGGGTGATTTCCTGGGGGAGGAGTTGGTCGATGCCGAAGCGCAAGATGGCGTGAGTTTGCCCGCCGCAAATTTCCATGATCACCCAAGGGCGCTTGACCAGGCGGGCGATGGCCTGAGCATATCTTTTGGCGGCGGCGCCGTCCCGGTATTCGTCAAGAAGGCGCATTTTCTTCCGCCTCCGCCTCTGCCTCTGCCTCTGCCTCCGTACCTGCGGCCAATTCCACTTCTTTTAAATAAGAAAAGACGCTCAGGGCTTCCGCTTCGTCTACTATGCTGATGGCCAGGCCGGCGTGGACCATCACATAATCTCCCACGGCAGCCTGGGGAACGCAAGTCAGATCCACTGTTTTCACCAGACCGTCGAAATCCACTTTACCGGTGCGGAAAAGGCCGGCCCGGTCGGCGCCGATTTCCACAATGCGGCCCGGAAGAGCCAGACACATCAATAATCGCTCCTTAAAATTGCTCCGTAAAATTTATCAACTTCCTGCTATTGTACCCTCTCCCATCCGCCGGGAGACGGCTGCTGCCACCGCCAGCTGCCCCAGGCACAAACCGCCGTCGTTGGGCGGTATCCGCTTATGAGTGTATACTATAACCCCCTCCTCTTCCAGATGCATTCTTACCAGGGAGGTCAGAAGGTCGTTCTGGAAACAGCCGCCGGAGAGCACCAGCCGCCGCGGCAGGGGAGACTGGATTTTCTCGGCAAGCCTGTCGCTCTTTGTCAACCGGCGGATGGCAGCGGCGGCCATGGCGGCGCAACCGGCATGAAACCGGGCGGCTGCTTCTTCCGGTGAGAGACCGTTTTTTACCGCCGGCAGAAGAGCGGTGAGCAAGGGCCGCCAATCCATGGCCAGGATGGGAGTGTAGCCGGCCGGCCGGTCTATCCGACCTTTCCGGTCTTCGCCTTCATCCCGGTCTTCGCCTTCATCCCGGCCTCCTCCGTCTTCCGGGCCTATTTGACTCATCTCGTCCCTCCCCCGGCTTTGGTCTTCCGGCCAGGGGCAAATCAGGTCCTCGGGAGCCGGGAAATCTGGGGCCGGGGAATCGGAGGCGAGCCTGACGTAATCCGGCTCGGCCGCCGGCCGGGAGGCGAAGAAATGGGCTGCCGCAAACTCCAGCGCCATGGCGGCTTCGCCTTCGAAACGGTTCTGGCGGCATAAATCCAGAAGGGCGGAGAAGGCGTCGAAGAGGCGCCCCATGCTGGTGGTAAGCGGTGAGAGCCGTGGCCGGCGGGCAATCTGCCGCAGGCGGCGGGTCTCCTCGGCCGAGAGGCCCGGTATGGACCAAGCGGGAGCCGGTGCCGGCCGATGGTGCTCCGCCGCCGCTGCCTCCGCCTCCAGAGCCTCCAGCACCCCGGCCGCCGAGCGGCGGGGATCCAGCACCGCTGCTTCTCCTCCGGGTAGGCGGAAGGGGTATAAAGCTGCCGGCCGGCACCAGGTGCCGTCGTCCATATTGACTACAAGAAGCTCTCCGCCCCAGACCGTGCCGTCCGGACCGTAGCCGGTGCCGTCCCAGGCCAGACCCAGCACGGAGCCTTCCAACCCATGCTCTGCGGCTCCGGCGGCGATATGTGCCTGATGATGTTGCACCTTCACCAATGGTACGGCAAATTTGCCGGCCAGCTCTTCCGCCGCCATAGTGGAGGCATAGTCGCTATGCAGATCGGCGGCGATCACTTCGGGTTTGAGACGGTAGAAGGCCAGCAAATCATCGATAGTGCGCTTTAGCACGGTGCGGGCCGCGGCGGTATCGAGGTCGCCGATGTGCTGGCTTAAGATGGCTTTGCCCGAGAAGGAGAGGCCGACGACGTTTTTGAGATGACCGCCCAGGGCTAAAATCACTTTTTCGCTGCCGGCGGGAAAGTCCAGCGGCAGCGGGGCATATCCTCTGGCCCGGCGCAGTAAGACCGGGGTTTTGTCGATCAGCCGCACCACCGAATCGTCCACGTGGCGCACGATGGGGCGGTTGTGGCGGAGAAAGAAATCGGCTATTCCCCCCAGCCGGCCTAGGGCTTCGAGATCATCGACGGCGATCGGCTCCTGGCTGGCATTACCGCTGGTGCAGACGATGGGTCGGGCCACCTCCCGCATGAGCAGGTGATGGAGGGGAGTGGTGGGGAGCATAGCCCCTACATGAGGATTGCCGGGAGCAATGCCGGGCGCCAATTTGGGCACAGGCTTCCTCTCCGTTTCACCTCTGAGGGGGAGATCCGTTCTGAGGGGGAGGATGACAATCGGCGCAGCCGGAGAAGTCAATAGCTCACCGCTCACCTCATCAAGGCGGCAATAGCGGCCCAGATCTTCCAGGGACGGGAACATGACGGCAAACGGTTTAGCCTCCCGACGCTTTCGGCGGCGGAGCTCCATCACCGCCTCCTCATTGGTGGCGTCGCAGATCAACTGGTAACCACCCAGTCCCTTCAGGGCCACAATCTGCCCTTCCCGCACCGCTTTTACCCCCATCTGCAGGGCCGCCTCACCGTCGGCCAGGCGTTTCCCTTCCCTGTCGCACAGCTCGATCGCCGGCCCGCAGACCGGGCAAGCCACCGGTTCGGCGTGGAAGCGGCGGTCAGCCGGGTTGGAATACTCGGCGGCGCAGTCCGGGCACAAGGGGAAACCGGCCATGGAAGTGCGGATGCGGTCGTAGGGGACGCCGGTCACGATGCTGTAGCGGGGACCGCAATCGGTGCAGTTGATGAAGGGATAACGATAGCGGCGATCGTGGGGGTCCTCAAGCTCCTGCCGGCAGGCGGCACAGATGGCCGTGTCGGGGGGAATGGGCGGGATGGTGGCCCCGGCTGGATTGCGGGTTGAGACGGCGCCGGAGGTGCCCCTTGAAGGGCTGGTTGATGGGCCGGCGGTCATATCTCCGGAAGCGATAATGTGGAAATGCGCCTCGCCTTGAAGCGGCATCTCCTGCCTCTGCAAGGACTCTATCCTGGCGAGGGGCGGAGCTTCCCGTTGCAAAGCCAGGCAGAAAGCCTCCAAGGCGCTCTCCCGGCCTTCCACCTCCACCACCACATCCCGGCTGGAATTGGTCACCCAGCCGGCTAGCCCATACTTATTTGCCAGTTTATAAAGGAAAGGCCTGAACCCAACCCCCTGCACCACGCCTTTAATCTGCAGCCTGAGGCGACGTATCACAGTTTTGCCT
>DULU01000013.1 GCA_012840225.1 Bacillota bacterium | reverse complement strand
TTAATTCTTACCAGAAAGAAATCCGGCAAAAGATCCTGGCCAACCTAACCATAGCCAAGCGGCTGGCCGGCTTGGTATATTCCCGGCCGGGCTGGTTTTACCATCTTCTGCGCGGCAACCCATATCTTCTGAAGATTTATTTCGACATGATCTCCGGCAAGAACTCCTATACCCGCGTCATGCAGGAAGTGTGGCGGGCTGTCCTGAAGACGCGTCTCCACGGTTGAAAACGCGACTCAGCGGCTGAAGCGGCCGGCTATCCAGCCAGAGACAGCTTCCCAGGAGGCGGCCGCCCGGCTTGGCGACAGAAAGACGGCCAGGGAAGCCAAGGCATAGGCAATAAACCAGGCCAGACCGGAAAAGGGTTGGCCCAGGATGAGCGAGGTCACCTGATAACCCAGAAACAACACCAGAAGCAATCCGGCCAAAGCTTTCGGCTCCAGGCGGCTTTGTCCCCAGGTCAGGCCGGTAGCGGTTATGGCCGCCACCAAAGCCAGCCACATGCTGAGGGGAGAGGAAGCCCCCTGCCATAAGGTGGGAAGAATGTAATCTTTGATATCCAGCGGGCTGATGCGGAGAACAATGCCGAGCAACCGGCGCAGAGGTTCCTCCGGTTGCATCTGCCAGATCATCTGCAGATATCTCCCGGTGATGGGCGAGCTTACCAGATGCCCGACGGCAAAGGACAGCACCGTGCTGCCCAAAGCAGCCCAGACGGCCGCGGCGGGCGGCAGCAGGATGCCGGCCAACACGGCAATCAAAAAAGGCTGTCCGGTGGCCAGCAAAAGCGGGCCGATCAAAAGCAATCCCAAGCTGATGCGATTGATCCTGGCTATCAGGATGAGGAACGGCAGGCAGACTAACAAAAGAAATCCATAGGTGGGCATCTGCCGCAGCATGGCGATCATGAGAGCGCAATAAGCCGCCATGAGCGCCGGCAGAGGCCGGATAATCGCCAGCAAAGCCAAAAAGAGCACTCCCCAATAGCCGGTGGCGCCGGAATATACAGCCAAAGGCCCTGTTCCCGTGGTCAACGCCGCCACCGCTCCGGCAAAAAAGCCGGTTATGCCCACCTCCCACACCCGATCCGTAATGCTTTGAGCCTTGGCGGTGCCGGCATCGCGGGCTCTGCGCAGAGCGGCGGCCAAAAGCGCCGGTTCAGCCGGCCGGGCTTTGGGATTGGCGGAAAGCGCCGCCCGCAGGGGGGCGCGCAAAGCCAGGGGAATCGCTCGCCAGCAGCCTTTTTCCATTTTATCGTGGGGAGAAGGCGGAGTCTCGCCGCCGGTAACCAGAGCCCATAACAATGCGGCAACGGCATAAACATCGCTTTGGGCGCAAGGAGCACCAGCCAGCTGTTCGGGGGCGGCAAACCCGGGCGTCCCCCAGCCTGATCCGGCTGCCGGCGGCATGGTCGGCCGCTCGGCAATGCCGAAGTCGGTGATCTTGACCACCCCCTGGGTGGATATCAGCACGTTGCCGGGTTTGATGTCCAAATGCCACACGCCGTGCTCATGGGCATATTGCAAACCCTCGCAGACGGCCGTCACCATGTCCACGGCTTCCCGCCAGGGTACAGGGCCCCGCTCCAGCCGCGTCGCCAGAGATTCGCCTTCCACATATTCCATCACCAGCCAAGCGGCCTCTTCCCCACCGAACCAGTCATATAAAGTGATAATGTTGGGGTGATGCAGGGCGGCTACGGCCCGCGCTTCCCGCTGGGCGATCTGGCGGATCGGCACCGTACCTGGCGATCTGGTCAGCATCTTCAAAGCCACCGGTCGCTCCAGATCCTGGTCAAAGGCAAAATATACCGCCCCCGAACTACCCCTGCCGATCAGTTGCATATCGGTGAAGCGCTCTTTCATCGCCGGAGGCAGATCGCTCCAGCCGCCCCGCCCGGTGGTGGAGCTCGGGACCGAACCTGATGCCGGCTCCTCCCCCCCTGGCCGGCTGACGCTCAAATCAGCAACAGTCTCCTGCCACTGCAGATTTTCATGTAGCGTCTTGGCATAGCGGCCTCCGGCGGCATCAATTCCTCGACCGGCGGCATCAATTCCATGGTTGGCGGCGAAGTCTTTCGATGTGGCTTTTGCGACATCTTTTCCGCCGTCTATGGCGGCATCTTTTTGGACTCGGCGGAACGGCCATCTGAACAATAAACCCTCACCTCCATTCAGGTGGAGACTTCACTTCAGCAAAATAACAAAAAATAAGAAACGAGTTGAGACTCCGGGCAAAGAACGCTATCCTATATTTCTGTTCATGGTAATAACTTCCTGGTGCCGAGGCGAAGTAGAAAGCCACTTTATGGTTATCCTTATCCATGACGGGCATTTTTGCTCACATTTTACCTAAATAGGTATTGACAGGAAGTTGTTCTGCGCTATATTAGGATATTGGTAGCACTCACCGCTGGTGAGTGCTAACAGGCCTATAAAATTACGAATGGCTATACAAAATGAGGGGGGAACATCTATGACGCTGAAACCATTGGGAGATCGCGTGGTTGTTAAAGCCATCGAAGAAGAGGAGCGCACAGCTGGAGGCATCGTGCTGCCTGATACCGCCAAAGAGAAGCCGCAGCAGGGTGAAGTGGTTGCTGTCGGCAGCGGGAAGCTCCTGGACAACGGAGAGCGGGTGCCGCTTGAAGTGAAAGCCGGAGATCGCATCATCTTTGCCAAATATGGCGGCACCGAGGTAAAGGTGAAGGGTGAGGAGTATCTCATCCTACGGGACAGCGACATCCTCGCCATCATTAACTAAGCCATCGTTCTGCACGCATTCTCTACCAGAAGGAGTGAACCAAGTATGGCAGCCAAACAGCTGATTTTTGATGCTGAAGCTAGAAAAGCCCTGGAAAGAGGGGTCAATGCGGTAGCCAATGCCGTTAAAGTTACCTTGGGGCCGAAAGGCCGCAATGTGGTTCTGGAGAAAAAGTATGGCTCACCTACCATCACCAAAGACGGCGTGACGGTAGCCAAAGAGATCGAGCTTTCCGATCCGAATGAGAATATGGGCGCCCAGCTTTGCAAGGAAGTAGCCAGCAAGACCAACGATGTCGCCGGTGACGGGACCACCACCGCTACAGTGTTGGCCCAGGCCATCGTGCTCGAGGGCTTGAAGAATGTGGCCGCCGGCGCCAACCCCATGCTGCTGAAAAAAGGTATCGATAAAGCGGTGGAGAGAGCCGTTGAGGAAATGAAGAAGCTGGCCATCAAAGTCGATGGTCGCAAAGAGATCGCCCATGTGGCCTCCATTGCCGGCAACGATCCGGAAATCGGCGAGCTGGTAGCCGAGGCCATGGAGAAAGTGGGCAATGAAGGCGTCATCACCGTGGAAGAGGCCAAGAGCACTTCCACCACCGTGGAAACAGTGGAAGGCATGGAATTCGATAAAGGTTACATCTCGGCCTATTTCGTAACCAACACCGAAACCATGGAGGCCATTCTGGAAGATCCCTTCATTTTGATCCATGAGAAGAAGATCTCCAACGTGCAAGATCTCTTGCCGCTCCTGGAGAAGGTTGTGCAGGCCGGCAAACCGCTGGTGATCATCGCCGAGGATGTCGACGGTGAAGCCCTGCCCACCCTGGTGCTCAACAAGATTCGCGGCACCCTCAGCGTGGCTGCGGTTAAAGCCCCCGGCTTCGGCGATCGCCGCAAGGCCATGATGGAAGATATTGCTATTTTGACTGGCGGGCAATTCATCTCCGAAGATCTTGGTCTCAAGTTGGAGAATGTCACCCTGAGCCAGCTCGGCCAAGCGAGAAGGGTGGCCATCGCCAAGGAGAAGACCACCATTGTGGAAGGCAAAGGCGATCCCAAGGCTATCCAGGGCCGGATCGAATTGATCAAGCGGCAGATTGAAGAGACCGACTCCGACTATGATCGCGAGAAGCTGCAGGAGCGCCTGGCTAAATTGGCCGGCGGCGTAGCCGTGATCCAGGTCGGTGCGGCCACTGAAACCGAACTCAAAGAGAAGAAGCACCGCATCGAAGATGCCGTCAACGCCACCAGGGCCGCGGTGGAGGAAGGCATCGTTCCCGGCGGCGGCACCACCTATATCAATGTGGCCAAATACCTCGACGAAATCGAGGCCGAAGGCGACATCAAGGTAGGTGTCCAGATAGTCAAGAAGGCTATGATGGAGCCCTTGCGGCAGATCGCCGTCAACGCCGGTCTGGAAGGCTCCGTGGTCGTTGAGAGAGTGAAGAACGAGAAGCCCGGCATCGGCCTCGACGCTCTGAGCGAGCAATTCGTCAATATGGTGGAAGCCGGCATCGTCGACCCGCTCAAAGTGACCCGCTCCGCCCTGCAAAACGCCGCTTCCATCGCCGGCATGGTGCTGACCACCGAAGCCGTCATCTCCGAAATCCCGAAGAAGGAGAAGACCCCGCCATACCCGCCGGGCGGCGATATGGATTACTAAACCGGTATCGGAAAATTGGATAAGGAGACGGAGGAAGGCCACCTTCCTCCGTTTTACTTTCTTTGTTTCTTCGTTTCCTTTGTTTCCTTGGTTTCCATGCTTCCTTGTTTCCTTTCCGAGGGGCGAGTGGTGAAAAAAATCGCCGGGCCTCACAGCCCGGCAAAGAAGCAAAGCTAAGCTAAGCTAAATGTTTTGGTGCCCGGGACGAGACTTGAACTCGTACCCCTTGCGGGACACGCCCCTCAAACGTGCGCGTCTGCCAGTTCCGCCACCCGGGCCTATTTAACACGCCTAGGATTTAAAGCGGCGTACATGAAGAATTATATATCGCCCCTGGTACCCTGTCAATCCGTAACGGGCAAAAAGGAGCCCCGAGGCCGGGAGCTCCTTCATGCATTAAGTATTCAGCCGGTTTCATACTACTGGAATTGGCTAAAAGATACCGTCCGGATAGATCGGTCCACATAATACCCGGATTATGGTTTCAATGTTGAATATGCCGTCAGGATAGATTGGACCGGCTTGGGCTACCGCAGTAGCCAGCGCCAACGCTGCCAAAACCAGCAACACAATAAAACGCTTCTTCATTGCTGTCCCTCCTTTCTCCTATATGTAGTTATACAGATAACCATTTATTAGTTGCCTGTTTGCCGTGAAATAAGAGAGATTGTCAATCGGGATATTTGCTGCATTCGACATCATAGAGAGGAAGCGGACACCTTTCGTAATACCATGCGCCACCAATTGACGGACGAAAAGGTGGACTCTGTGTTGTGATCATAACATTCATCGCAGCTTAGTTCAAGATGAATGTAGTTATATTTGAATTGATTAGCACCCAAAATGAGAGGTCGGCACTGCCTATGCCGTGGGGCTGCAGCCTCTCCGCAGCAGGCGCACGCATCGCTCTTCACAGCGCTTCACAGCTTTTTCATATAACGGGTCAGCTCGCCGAGGAGCACCTTCCAGGTGATCGCTCCTACAAGGAGATCGTCCAGCCAACCCAGGACGGGAAATAATTCCGGAATGGTATCCAACGGGGAGATTATATAAAGCGCCCCGGCAAGCAAAGCCGCCTTGCGCCACTTACTGACGGTGGGATCACGAAAATAGCGCAGCAAGGTCCAAAGCCACTTGCCTGCGCTCATCGGCATCCGGCGACTGCCTGCTGCCCCCACCCCAGTGTAATGGTAATTGTAATTGTCGTCGTGGTTGATCGGCCCACGCCATATGCCCCGCCTAGAGCCACCCGGAGACGAAGTGGAGGCCTCGGTATCGTTCTTGCTGTTCTCTATATCGCCATCATGATCATGGCTATCCTTTTGCCCGCTCTGGCTGGGACTTGGCCGCCATCCGCAATAGGGACAGCGCTTGGCGTAGGCAATTTCATTGCTGCAGCGAGCACATTTCACCGTCTTTCTCCCCCTCTCCTCAATCCTCGATTCGCTCCGCCGGCCTGCCCTTGGTCAAGAGCTCCGCCTCCCCGCCTAAGAGCTCCACCCATATCTTTTGCACCTGCTCAAAAGTATGCGCCGTAGTGAGGGAATTATCGATGCAATAATCGGCACGCCGCCGCTTCTCGTCCAGGCTGAGCTGTGCTGCTATGCGCCTTTTGGCTTCATCCCTATCCAGCTTGTCCCGGCTCATGAGCCGTTTCAGCTGAATATCAGGCGGAACCCACACCACCACCGTCTTGTCCACCAAACTCAACCCTGCCGGGCTTTCGAACAAGAGCGGTACATCCAAAACCACCGCCGGCGCTGGGTCGCCCTGCGCTCTCAACTTGGCCAATTCGTCCTGCATCGCCTGGTAAACCAGGGGATGGATGATCTCCTCCAGCCGCCGCCGCTCTGCGGCGTCGCTAAACACAATAGCCGCCAAGTGCCTGCGGTTGAGCTCGCCGCCCTCCCCCACCACCTCCGGGCCAAAAGCCATTATCACCTGTTTGTATCCCGGAGTACCGGGGCGCACCACTTCTCTGGCCAGGTGATCGGCATCTATGATCGGTGCCCCCAGCGAAGAGAACATCCGGCTCACCGTGCTTTTGCCGGAAGCAATGCCTCCGGTCAATCCCAGGACTAACATCTTCAATACATCACCTATAACACCTATATCAAATTTGACAGCGGGGGCAAAAGACCGTGCCGCGCCCGGCCACTCTGATTCTTTCCAGGCGACTACCGCATTTATAACACGGTTGTCCACCCCTGCCGTATACCTGCAGGAAATCCTGGTTCCTGCCGGAGCGGCCTTCGCCATCAGCATAATCGCGAAAGGTGGTGCCGCCATTTTCTATGGCTTTTTCCAAAGCGCTGCGTATACTGTGCCAAAGCCGCCCGGTCTCCTCTTCCGTCAGTTCGCTCCCGCTGCGGGCCGGATGAATCCCGGCCAGGTAAAGGCTTTCATCGGCATATATATTACCCAAACCGGCTATCTTGCTTTGATCGAGCAAAATGGCTTTGATGTTCCGTCTCCCTTTGGAAAGCACTTCCTGCAGATAAGCGGCAGTAAAGTCATCACTCAGAGGTTCCGGCCCCAAGTCGACGATGGAGGCCAACTGTTCCTCATCCCTTGCCCACCAAAGACGCCCGAATTTGCGCTGATCGATAAAGTGCAACTCCCTGCTTTCACTATCCGGGCCGGAAAGATGGAATATCACCCGGGTATGCACATCAACAGGGTGGTCGTCAGGCCGGGGCCGGTGGCACACCACCAGCCGTCCAGTCATGCGCAAATGCACTACCAAAAACCCGCTTCCCGCAATATCCAGGATCAGATACTTTCCGCGCCTGCAGAGTTCCGAAACTTTTTGCCCCTCTACAGCAGCTGCCAACTCCCCGGCAGTTATGTTGGCCAACGATTTAGGCCAAAGCACCTCCACCCCGGTGATGGAGGCATTGAGTATTTGCGCTTTCAGAGTGCGCCGTATGGTCTCCACTTCAGGTAATTCAGGCATCAGAGATTAGTCAACTCCTCAACATCGAGCCAGTTGCAACCGGCTCCGATATCCACCACTAATGGTACTGCCAGCCGGCAGGCATTTTCCATGGCTTCTTTAATGACTGCGGCGGCACTATGCAGCTCTTCCTCCGGGCTCTCAAGGACCAACTCATCATGCACCTGAAGAAGCAGGCGAGTAGCCATGTTTCTTGCCCGCAATTCCCGGTCCACAATAATCATGGCGCATTTGATGATATCGGCAGCCGAACCTTGTATGGGTGAGTTCATAGCCGTGCGTTCGGCAAAACTGCGTTCCTGCCACCGGCGACTGTTGATTTCCGGCAGGTAGCGGCGGCGTCCCATGATGGTGGTGGTATAGCCCAGGCGACGGGCTGAAGCCACAATTTCGGTCATATATTTTTTCACCCCGCTGTAGCGGGCAAAATAGTTGTTGATATATTCCTCGGCCTGGGTGCGGGTCAGTCCGGTGCCCTTGGCCAGCCCGAAGCTGGAGATACCGTAGACAATCCCGAAGTTGATGGCTTTGGCCGCCCGGCGCATGTCGGCGGTCACCTCGGATATAGGCACCTGGAATACTTCGGCGGCGGTTTTGGCATGAATATCCAATCCGTTTATAAAAGCCTCTATCAAATGCTCATCCTGCGACAGATGCGCCAGCACCCGCAGCTCGATCTGCGAGTAGTCGGCAGTGACCAAGCACCATCCGGCATCTCCGGGGATGAAGGCGCTTCGGATCTGGCGGCCTTCTGCCGTGCGCACCGGGATATTCTGCAGGTTGGGATTGGTGCTGGACAGACGGCCGGTGGCGGTGACCGCTTGATTAAAGGTGGTATGCACCCTGCCCGTCTGCGGATTGATGAGCGCCGGCAGGGCGTCCACATAGGTCCCTTTCAGTTTGGCGAGCTGGCGATAGGCCAAAACATGTTTTACGATTTCGTGTTCTTCGGCCAGCTCTTCCAGGACATCGGCCGCCGTGGAACGCCCGCTTTTGGTAGTCTTGGCCGAAGTTGCCGGCAGCCCCAGCTTGTCGAACAACACCCGGCTCAGTTGCTTGGGCGAATTGATATTGAACTCTTCACCGGCCGCTTCATATATGCGCTGCGTCAGTTGAGCGATCTCTTCAGCCATTTCCAGGGACAGCTCGCTTAACCGCTCCCGATCCACCTTGATGCCGACTAGCTCCATACGGGCCAGGACGGGGCTCAAGGGGAGTTCAACCTCCTTATACAGCTTAGACAAGCCGTCTGCGGTTAGGTTGTGTTTCAGGCGGTCGGCTGCCCGGTTTAGTATGGTATGACATCTGGCCAGTACGGATGGCTTAATCTGTTCCGCTTCTGCCTCGGTAATGGCGGAGAAGCATTTTGGATCCTGCTCCTCTTTGACGGCTATATCTGCCAGGGAATGATCTCCATGCGAGGGATTGTGGCAATAGGAGGCGAGCATCAAGTCGTCAATTGCGGTCAGCTCATCACCTGTCGGAAGGGGCAAGCCCTGCCTGCCGGCCGCCACCAATTGCGCTTTTAGATTATGGGTGATAATCTCCCGGCCGGATGATAACAGCTGCAAATAAGCTTTCAAAACTTCAACCTCAGCATTGGCCGCGATCACCTGCGTGCCGTCGGCGACCGTCAAAACCTCCTGCAACCCACGAGCAGCAGGTTTGGCCTCAGCCTCGGCCCTGGCATCAGCCGGAGCCTTCGCCGCAACCTCAGTCCCAGTCTCAGCATCTGCATGGTGCAACCACAAGGCGGTCAGAGGCGGGGTCATGCTCTCGATCTTTTCCTGCCAGCTTTCCCTGGTGACCCGGTGGAATACCGGATCCGGCAGCGGATCAGAACCACTGCCTGAGCTGGAGGCAAGACCAGACTCCGGGGCAGAAGCAGGACCTTGGGCGGTGAAATCCAGGGTTCCTTGCGTGCCGCTGTCCTTTTCCCTGGAGAACAAGGAGGAATAACGGGGATAACGGCGCTCCAGCTGTTTTTGCACCGAGCGCATTTCCAATTCGGTCAAGAGCTGGTGCAACTGACTCAAATCGGGTTCAACTACGGCAAAAGAGGACCAATCCACCTCAAGCGGCACATCCGTAACGATGGTAGCTAAATGGCGGCTGATTTTGGCTGTTTCCGCACCGGCCAATAACTTCTCCCCCATGCGCCCGCCGATTTCCTGGGCATGGGCGAGGAGGTTTTCCAGATTTCGGTATTTCTGCAATAACATAACGGCCGATTTGACCCCGATGCCGGCTATACCAGGTATATTGTCAGATTTATCGCCTATCAGCGCCTTCAATTCCACCACCTGCTCGGGCTTGACTCCTAATTCGGCTTCCACCTTAACTTCGGTAAAATGAGCCAAATCGGATATACCGCGGCGAGTGTAGAGCACTTCAATCTCCGGGGAGACCAGCTGCAAAGCGTCTTTATCTCCCGTGACGATCAAAGTATGAAAGCCTTTACCTGCCGCCTGAGCGGCCAGGGTGCCGATGACATCGTCGGCCTCGTATCCTTCTTTTTCACAGATAGCCAGGCGGAAAGCCTCAACCAGCCGGCGAATCAGGGGAATCTGCATACGCAGCTCTTCGGCCATTTCGGGGCGATGGGCTTTATAAGCGGCAAATTCCACATGCCTAAAGGTAGGAGCGGCGCAATCGAAAACCACGGCGACACTATCCGGTTTATGATCCTCCAACAGCCGCATAAGCATGGTGGCAAAACCATATACGGCATTGGTGTATACACCTTTCGAGGTGGTCAAGGAGGTAGGTAAAGCATAAAAGGCCCTATGGATCAAGCTATGCCCGTCGATCAGCATAAACTTCCGCTTTGCGCCACTATTGCCAATTTCTGTCCGGCTCCCGGTCATAGGTACCGCTCCTCCAAACATAAAAATATCTCTTGCCGCCGCGGCGAAGTCGGTTCATTATAATCATCATTGAAAGTCCACAGATCCGTTGCTGTTGTGTATCGGCCGGCCGTATGCCTATCGGCCGGCCGTATACCGTACATCCGGAAAGGTCGTTTGCATAGGTCAATTATAAGTGAACTATCTTCAATCAGTCCATCATAATGGTCCCGTTTGCTTCAACTGAAGTTTCACCGGCACCTTTTTGGCACCTATTGCCAATGTCAACACCTCCTGCCGCCTGTACCTTGAGACACCATATCTACCTGGTATTACTTAAAGGAGCCCAGCTAGACAGGGCGAAATCACGACCATAACATGAAGCAGGAACAAAGTTGAGGCAGGGGCAGTTGAGGCAGGGGCAGTGGCAGTGCTGAGGCTGCTGAGGCTGCTGAGGCTGCTGAGGCTGCTGAGGCCAAGTTTTGCTCGTCCTGTTTCAGCTGTTTCGTATAGTTGGTTCGTATAGTTATCGTATGGTTGTAGCTATAGCGGCAGTTGTAGTTGATAGAGTTGAGGAATGAAAGGAGCACCAGGCTATGAGTCGTTTTCTTTATATTATGGCAACATTGGCAACGTTAACCATCTTTAGCCTTTGTACGGTCACAGCGGTTCCGGCCGCTCTGGCGGCAGAGGCAATACCGCAACTTAAGGATGTGAGCACCAGTTGGGCGGCGGAGCATATCAATGCTTTGACAGCCAAAGGGATAATCAAAGGCTATCCCGATGGCTATTTCAGACCGGAAAATACCATTTCCAGAGCGGAATTTGCCAGGATAGTGGCCAAAGCTTTTTCCCTGCCCAAGGGTGATGAGCAGCCTTTCAGCGACATGAACGGACACTGGGCTGCTGAGGATGTGGCAGCGCTGCATGCCGCCGGTCTGCTTGAGGATTATATCCAAGGTGCATTTCAGCCAGCTCTGCCCATCAGCAGAGCCGAGGTGACCGCAATAATAATCAGGGCTCTAAAACTTGAGGATGTGGCGGCGGTACAGAATATGACCTCTACGGAATTCACCGATGTACCGTCGACCCATTGGGCGGCACCAGCCATTAAGGCGGCAGATCGACTGGACATCCTGCCTGCTTATTTTGAAGGGCAGTTCAAACCCTCGACCGCGGCCACCAGAGCCGAAGTGGCAGCCATTGTCAACGGCGCCCTCAGATTACAGATTGTTAGAGGGGTCGTCGACTATGTGGATGCGGATCAGTTTCATCTGAGCATCATGACCGACGATGGTACCTTAAGGGACTTCTCCGTGCCGCCGACAGCCACCATATACCGCAACGTCGGGGGAGTGGAGCAAAACGATATCCGAGTGGGTGATGACATCTACGTGGCGGCGGACCGCTACGGCACACCGATCTTCGTGAAAGCCAACGGCCTGATCACCCAGGATGATGTGGCCAACAAAGTGAGCGGCATTACCAAAGGGCTGCTCACACCGGAACAGCTCAAAGCAGCCATCCGAGGCGACTGGACGGCTGTAGCCGAAGGTTTTCAGGTCACCCTCTACAACCAACTCCTAGATCTCGGCAGCACGCCGCTGGAAGCCGATGCCATCATGCAAAAAGATTGGGCTACCCTGCAAAGCCTGGGCCGGGAAAGGCTGGCGAGTGCTTTGAGCAATTTGCTGAACATGTCCGAGGAACTGGTCACCGCCCTCATGGACCGGGATTGGGCAACAGCAGGGGAGCTGGCCAAAACCGAAGCCACACAATATCTCCTCAGCATGTTGATATTCGGCATGGACAACTGATAGTCTCACACCACCGGCAGGTCAACCACCCTGCCGGTTTGAGGGTTTGAGGTGGGCATGGACACGACGGCACGTCGGCCGCGTCGACACGTCGGCACCGGTGAGCAGGATGGATCAGGGATCCCCAAAATCACCGGTGCCGCCCTCACCGGTGCCACCCGACCCCGAGCCGGGGTGTGTTTTTCTTTCCAAAAAAGAGGTGTGGTGCCGTTTTTGTTCCGTAAAGCTGCCCGGCTAGTTCATCATAGGCCAAATTGAGTACCAAATACCGGCAATCCCACCCTGCCGCCAGCCTATTATTGCCAAAAAGCTACACCTCCCCATCCTCGCCGATCAGGTTTTGGAGCAATGTACACACCCCACATCATAATGAGGGAGACTCTTAGTTTAGTGTGTGAGGAATTAGCCTTTAGCCGGCAATGCTCTTCGATGCTCTTCCAGCTTTGCGGGCATTGACCAACACTCTTGACTTTCTCCCATGCGCCCACTCCTGTGGTATGTCCACTTTTTCCTCATATCTGGAAGGAGTGTCGTTTTTGTTCCGGGACATTCTCCGGATAAGCCATGATGGTTAAACAGCGACTTGCCCGGGGATAATTAAACTCCAAGTTCTCCTGGTCTGTTTTGACAGGTCCTGTGAGGTAGGTAGACACATCGGCATAAATCCGGATGCCATCGTTGGATCATGTTGGCTATTCAGAACACCATCTTTAGTGAGTGGTGTCGCCAACATCAGTCAGGAGCCGGCTCAGTGGTCAATAACAATGCATTCAGGTAACATGAGGCCGGTATAAGTTTCTCATCATGGTTCTTCTGGACTCTCGACTCTCGTTAGAGATCACTTCACTTGCCGAAATTATCCAAAGCAGCCCTCTCTTTCGACCTTCACCTCTCCCCCCTTCACCCTTCTACCTCCAATCTACCCTTCGACTCACCCTTAGACCCTACCCCCACCCTCAGGTGTGTCCAATTTTGTCCCACATCTGGTGGGGGTGTCGTTTTTGTTCCAGGACATTATCCGGATAGGCCATGATTAGCCAAACAGAGGAAAATGTTGGAAGAAAACATGGGGGCAATTGCCATATCCTGGGAATTTCGGCTCGCCGTCAGCCTGTTTGAGCCAAAAAGCTACACCCCACATCCTCACCGATCTGGTTTTGGAACAATGTGCACACCCCCCATTATGACTAGAGAGGTATGGCGGGGGAGGTGGGGCGGGAAAGGGGGAGCCGAACATGGAGTTTTAGAGGAATTGCAGTAGGGAATGCTCGGAGAGGCTTTTTGAGCTGCACACTTGACGGGAAACAACCACTCCCTGCTACCGTCGCTGCAGCTTTGGCATGGCAGGAAGATTAGGTGGGTGGCTATTTGGCATGCTCAGGAGTGCCGGATGGCCGGTTACATCATCTATTGGTGCTTAAAGTGGGGGCGGCAGATATCGCCTAAAAAATGCGGGTGTTTCTGGTGTGTGTAATCGCCGAGTGGCGGCGGGTGTTGCTGGCGGGTGTTGGCGCTGGGTGGCGGCGGCCAATGTTGGCAGCGGATCAGGTT
>DULU01000012.1 GCA_012840225.1 Bacillota bacterium | reverse complement strand
TGGCGGGAGCCTTGGCGGCAGCCAAACTGCACATACCGGTAGCCCATGTGGAAGCCGGACTTCGTTCCTTCAATCGCCGCATGCCGGAGGAGATCAATCGTATTGTCGCCGATCATGTAGCCTCTTTGCTTTTAGTGCCGACTAAAACTGCTCTCGATAATCTGAGAAGGGAAGGTATTGATGACAACCTAATTCGCTTGGTTGGTGACGTTATGTATGATGCCACTATCCATTTTGGACAAGTGGCTCAAGAGCGGAGCACCATTTTGAAGGAACTGCAGCTCACTTCAGGAGGCTACCTTTTAGCTACGGTACACCGAGCTGAGAATACTGATAACTTGGAGCGGTTGCGGGCCATCTTTACTGCCTTGTGCACAATAGCTCAGAAGCTTCCTGTGGTATTGCCTTTACACCCGCGCACCAGGGCTGTACTTGAGAAGGCTGGGTTGATGACTGAAGTGACCTCATCTCTTTGCATTACAGCTCCCTTAGGGTACTTGGATATGCTGATGCTGGAGAGAAATGCAGCGCTGATTGCTACCGATTCCGGAGGGGTGCAAAAGGAAGCGTTCTTCAGCCGTGTGCCTTGCGTCACATTAAGAGATGAGACGGAATGGGTAGAATTAGTGGCAGCAGGCTGGAACCGCCTTGCTCCACCGACCTCTACCGAGAATATTGTGGAAGCCGTCAAAGCAGCGCTTGCTTCAGGAAAGGTCATGCCGAAGCCGGATGATATTTATGGCAGAGGAGACGCAGCTTGGCGCATTGTGGAAGCGTTGGCTGAACTGAAGAAATAACAGACTTGTCCAGGTTATTTGGTCACCAAAGGGGGAAATGGATGGCTATACCGTCATTTGATTTAACTCGTCAGTGGGAGCAGATCGGTGCGGAAATAGAGGCAGCCTTAAGGCCGGTGATGGCTAAAGGCCATTTTATTATGGGTGAAAACGTGTCGGCGCTGGAAGCTGAGATCGCTCAATATTGCAGTGCCAAATATGGCATAGGTGTAGCCAACGGTAGCGATGCTTTATTCCTGGCTCTCAGAGCATTGGGTGTAGGTGTGGGTGATGAAGTGATCGTACCTACCTTCACCTTTTTTGCTACTGCGGGGGCTGTTGCTCGCACGGGGGCAAAGCCGGTGTTTGTGGATATAGACCCCAATACATACAATATTGATCCTGCTGATGTAGCTGCTCGAGTGACCGAGCGTACTAAGGCCATAATCCCCGTGCACCTCTATGGTCAACCGGCAGAAATGGATGCCATAACGGAGATAGCCCGGAAACATTCCCTAGCAGTTGTTGAAGATGGGGCACAAGCTATTGGCGCTACATATCAAGGACGAGCTGTGGGTAGTCTGGGAGATATTGCCTGCCTCAGCTTCTTTCCCACCAAGAACTTAGGTTGCTTCGGTGACGGCGGCATGGTGCTCACCAACAATGAAGAGTTGGCAGAGAAGCTGAGAGTGCTGCGCGTGCATGGGGCTAAGCCAAAATACTATCATAGTGTGTTAGGTATTAACAGCCGCCTTGATGAGCTACAGGCCGCTATTCTGCGGGTCAAGCTGCCTTATCTGGAGAGCTGGACCGAGAGGCGCCGGCGTATAGCCGAGCTTTATCGGGAGGGATTAGCTGATATACCGGGTATTCAACTACCTGTAGAAATGCCGGGGTGTCGTCATGTCTATCATCAGTTCACTATTCGGGTAGGGAAGCGGGACGCTTTGCAACAAGCCCTGAAAGAAGCCGGCATTGGCACAGCAGTATACTATCCAGTGCCTTTACATTTGCAGAAAGTCTTTGACCATTTGGGTTATAAGCCGGGTGATTTGCCACAGGCCGAGCAAGCCTGCGCCGAGGTGTTATCGTTGCCGATGTTTCCGGAACTGTGTGATGAAGAAGTAGCAGAGGTTTGCCGGCAGATAGCTGAGTTTATAAATAAGGTTTAATTCCCAAATGCTATGAGGATTTGGATTAGATAATTTGAAATTATTAATTGCAATTAGCGAGTGAATGTAATACTATGATATCAGAAACGTATGAGCGTTTCATTGATACCAAGGACTACACCTTAGGTGAAATGATGTTTGAGATGCCTATCGCAAATTGGCGATAATAGAAGGAAAACAGGTTATGTCTGATACTGATGATAAAGGTCTTATAGCTAAAATCATTGATAAAGTAACCGGGGAGTATAATCGATTCTCTTCCAGACAGCGCTGGCGCATGGCGTTGCTTTTACTCCTTGATACTTTCCTCATCCAGGTTTCGGTTATTGTAGCCCTAGCTCTGCGCTTTGAAGGAGAGATTCCCACTCCATACTTAGCTACATATATAAATATAGCCCCCTGGTTCACCATTATAATCCTCCTATTGTTTGCCTGGAGGGGGTTATATTTTAGCCTCTGGCGCTATGCCGGCATGGAAGAGTTGGGGAACATCGTCGCTGCCAGCTCGCTCAGTTCCACGGTGTTGATTCTCCTCACCCGGTTTTATGCTTTTCCGCGCATGGTCCTGATCATGCAGTGGTGCCTGATCATTTTGTTGCTGGCGGGCTCCAGGCTGGCTTTGCGTACTTTGCGTCGGGTTTTGATAATGCGAGAGCGGGGTGAAAGTTTCAACTTAAAACCTACTTCCGCCCAAGATCGCCATTCCCGCTTGTTGATTATCGGCGCCGATGGCACCGGAGCGGACCTGGTCACACAGCTGAAGCGCAGCCGACGCAATGTGATCGGCTTTATTGACGACGATCCCCACAAGCAGCTGATGAAGATCCACGGCATACCCGTGATCGGCACTACCGCCGATCTGGCCACCGCGGTGCAGCGTTATGGTATTGATGAAGTGCTATTATCCCAAGCGACCACTAACGGTGATTTCAAGCAGCGGGTGGTCGATGCGTTGACCGGCTTGAATGTGAAGTTACATATCATCCCCAGCGTCAATGAGCTGATTGAGGGGAAAGTGACCATCAACGAACTAAGACCGATATCCATTGAAGATTTGTTGGGGCGGGAGCCCGTCAAGCTGAACGTCCAGCAGATCTCGGAGCAGCTCAAGGATCAAGTGGTGCTGATCACCGGCGCCGGGGGGTCGATAGGTTCCGAACTGTGCCGGCAGGTCTGCCGCTATCAGCCCAAGTTACTCCTGATGCTGGGGCATGGGGAGAATTCCATATTTGAGGCTGTCCTGGATATGGACAAGCGTTTCCCCAATGTGCCTAAGGCGCAGATCATTGCCGATGTCAGGGACAAGAAGAAAATTGACAGCGTGTTCGCACAGTATAGGCCGAATTACGTCTTGCATGCCGCCGCCCATAAGCACGTCACCTTCATGGAGAACAACCCGGATGAAGCGGTGAAGACCAATATCTTCGGCACTCAGAATGTGGCGTTAAGTGCCCTGAAGTATGGGGCTACCAAGTTCGTTATGATCTCCACCGACAAGGCGGTGAACCCCTCGAGCGTGATGGGAGCCACCAAGAGAGTGGCGGAGATGGTGGTGCAGGATCTGAACGGGAAGGGCAGGACAAGGTTCATCTCGGTGCGCTTCGGCAATGTGTTGGGAAGCAGGGGCAGTGTGGTACCGGTCTTCAGGTATCAGATCGCCAAGGGCGGACCGGTAACCGTGCGCCATCCGGATATGGAGCGCTACTTTATGACCATCCCCGAAGCGGCGCAGCTGGTGTTGCAGGCAGCGGCGATAGGTAAAGGGGGAGAGGTGTTCGTCCTGGATATGGGCAAGCCGGTGAAGATAGTCGATCTGGCGAGGAATCTCATCCTGCTCTCGGGATACCGGCCGGATAAGGATATCAAGATCGTCTTCACAGGTCCCTTGCCGGGGGAGAAGCTGAGAGAGGAAATCCTCATGACCGAGGAAGGGACGGACGTCACCGAGCACTCCCGCATTTTTATCGCCAAGAACGCTACTTGTTCGCCGGAGATTCTGAGCAAGATGTTGGCGGTGATAGAGGAGATGGCCTTCCGCACCGGTGGGGATTTGAAGATGGCTTTAAAGATGCTGGTGCCGAGCTACACGCCTTATATTGAAGGAGAAGCCAGGGCTTTGGTGGCGGCGGCAGGTGAGGAAGAAGGGTCGTAAAAAATTTTTGGGGGATAGCTATAATAACTGTTGACAAGCCGGAGGTGCGACTGTAAAATGAAAGTGAAACTACCGGTTGGTAGTTTCAGCCCGTGGGGACGGCCACGATCGAGGCGCCCGGTCGTGGCCGGTTATTTAAAAAATGAATAAAAATATCCGGGAGACCGGCAAATGGAGGTTTAAGGATGGGCAAGAACGGATTTTTTAAGGGCAGTCATTCTTGGATGAATGGGGAGTCGAGAGTGGATTTTAACCTCAAGCTGGAAACCGATCTCTATATAGCCGGTGATTTCCAGGATATCGTGCCTTACACCGGCGTCATCCAGGCTATCGAGGACGGTGAGCCGGTGGGGGAACTGGGGCGCTTCAGGTTGACGCACATCGCCCGCTACGATGCCGATATGATGGAGAGCTATGACGGCGATTACCTCGACCTCGATGAGGCGGTGAGTTCCCTGATCGACGATGAAGAAGAGGAGCCGCTCTCGCTCTGGTACCTGGACCGGCTGGTGGTCAAGCCCGAGTGCCGCGGGAAGGGCATCGGTTCGCAGACGGTGGACAGGCTGATCCGCTTCGCCAACACCTTCTCCTGCGTGGGCAGCCTCTTTGTGGTGCGGGCCGAGCCCCTGAATGATGAGGGAGAACCGCTGGCGCTGGAGAAGGAAGGCTTCGACATCAAGACCTACCAGGTGCGACTGGAACGCTTGTTTAAGCTCTTCAGCCGGCTGGGACTGCCCTTCTTGCCCATTAATCCACCAATTAAAACCTTTAATTCCAGCGAGCCTAAACCGCTGTGGTTTTATTACGACCTGGAGAAAAACTACCCACCCTCCCCCTTCATCTCCATCCACAGCGGATTTTGGAACTAACTTTCCCAAAGTTTATCCAGCCACCCGTGAGCGGCAGCACACCCTCTTTCGTGTGCTGCCTTTCACTTACCGGACGTTTTCCCAGGGCGGCCGGTATTGGGAGGCCGAACTGTGCAGGGATTTGCTGCCCAACGTCCAATAACCACAGGGGTTTGATACCGCCGTGCTGCGCCGCGCTCATGAGCAGTATCATCAGCCCGGCACAGCCACCGAGGATTCATTACCAAGGGCGGGAAGATAGTGAACATCACCAGCACCGCCGGCATGAGCGCTCGGCCAAATGGGAGCGCCTATGCGGCGGCCAAAGCCGGGTTGATCAATTTCTCCCTGAACGGATCGGCGCTTTAAGCTGGCGCCGGATGAGGATCCCACCACCATCCTGCAGCAGAATGCCGTGGCTGAACTGGTGCGTTTCTTAGCTTCCCCCGGCGGGAGTTATATCGATCAGCAGGCCATTGTCATGCGCCGGCCTCTTTCCTGGATCCCGGCATGGCAAGGTCTGGAGGAAACGGAGTTGTGCCATGCATCATCATCCCAATCAGGCGCCTTCATATGGGGCTGCCGACTTGCGCTGGGCAGTTGGAGTGGTTGTAAAAAGGTGGCGGATGATCGCCGTCTTTATCATTTTTGGCGCACTTTTGGCCATGGCGGCCAACTACCTTTTCCTCACACCCAAATACCGGGTAGAGCAGGGGTTGGCGATACCGTATCTCGGCGAGGCAGGCGAGTTCGGTCTGACTTATGATACATACATAATGCTCGCTCTCTCCAATACTGTCATGCAGGAGGTAGCTGCCCTGCCGCAGTTTCAGGGATCATTGCTGCTCGCCCGTGGGGTGTTTGCTGTCGGCTATCAGGATAGTTACATTGAGGAAAGCCGGCCGACGCGCATCCTTCTGGCTACTGTGACGATGGATGATCCGGAGGCGGCCTATAATACCGCCGTCAAGTGGCGGGAATCGTTTTTTACCGAGGTGGAGTCGTACATAACCCGACAGTTGGAGCGCCGCCTGCAGGTGGCCGTGGATGTTTTGGAACAGCGGCGGCGGGAATATGAAGAAACCCGGGAGCGGTTGGCGAAATCGGAGCAGCAGATCGAGCTGGCCATGGTGGAGAAGAACCTGGAACTGCTGCTGGGGGAATACGACAGGTTGTCCACCAGGGTGACCGATCTGGTTGAGGTGATCATGCCGGCGGAAAAAGCGAGAGCGAAAGCAATAGAGGAGACACTGGCCGGGGAGTCGATGCTCCTCTCGGAGGGGCTGGCAGGATCTATACAGATACCCACCATGACCGGCGCGGTGGCGGTGCTCGACCAGCTGAGCCTGGTCAATCCGGTGTATCTGTCGCTAAAAGAAGAGCTGGCCAGGGTGCAGGCGAGCCTGGCCGGTTATGAGCAGACGGTCAGTTCCGGGCAGAAGCGGTTGGCGGCGCTCAAGACGGAGATCGACCGGTTACAGGAGCGGGCCATCCAGCTGAGGAAAGAGTATGATCAGCTGAGAGAGCAGGTGGAACTGGCCCGTGGGGTTTATCTCGAGGCAAAAAGGGAATATGACCGCCTGCTGGTCAAAAAGGAAAACCTGCAGGTAGAGACGCAGCCCAAGATGGTCAACCCACCCATGGTGCCGGAAACCACCACCGGTTCCTTCCTCGTCTTCATCGTGGTGTTTGCCGCCTTCCTGGCCATGGTGATGGGCTTGGCCTTGGCGTTTGCTATTGAGGCTTGGCGGAGCCAGGGCATGGGTCAGGGTGCAGGTCCCGGCACGACCGCAGGCAGCAGGGCCGGGGCCTGAGCTGTGTGTGGCGTGGGGCTGAATGAAGGGTTTGTGGTCCCCCGTACGGAAGGGTGACTGGTGTTGCTAAGTTATAAGGAATTCCGCGCTAAGTTCTGGAACGGTATTGCTACACCATCAAGCACTGTTTATTGCATTCAGGTTACTTACCGCCTTTCCAGGGAACTGGCCTTTATCTTTTACCGGCTGGGCATCTCGCCCAATACCATCTCGGGGCTCTCTTTTCTCTCCGCCATGGTGGCGGTCGGCGCCATTCTTTTCTTTCCCACCTCTCTCGGCGCCCAGATCCTGGCCCTGATCATGTTCCAGCTTTGCTACGCTTTGGACTGTGCCGACGGTCAGGTGGCCAGAGCGGCCGGCAAAGCCACCCAATTCGGTAAATTCCTGGATCTGGTCCTCGACCGGTTTAATAATTTTCTGGCCTTTACGGGGTATTATGCCGCCTACGTTCTGAGCTCCGCCGGGGGTGGGGGTTTGGGAGGCTTGCTATGGGGTGAGCCGGGAAGCGGGAGTGCTCCTGTGACCGGAGTCGATCCCCGGGAATTGCTCCTCTTTTTCCTGGCCTTCAGCGGTTACCAGCTCTTTGTCATCACCAACATGATCCGCGGCTTTGTCTGGAGCTCTCACCAGGGTTTTGCCCGCCGGGCCATGACGAGGAGCCTGGTGAGGCGGATTATCACCTTGCCATATGAGCTGATGGATCAAGGCGTCCACTTCCTCATGTTGAGCCTGGCTTATATCTTCGGGCTGATCCTGCCGGCGCTCTGGCTGTACGGCTTCCTGGGCTGGGTCATGTTTTTGCTTCTCCTGATCGTGCTGAAGAGGAACCCGCTCCTGGAGCAGAAATAAAGGTTGCCGTATCAGCCTGTCGGGACGGCCGGGGAGATTAGAGGAGGCGAGAGCGCCATGTGGGATGTGTCTGTAGTCATATTAAACTGGAATTCCGAGGATTTCCTCCTGAGCTGTCTCGCCTCTCTGGAGCGGCAGAGTGCGGCTATTAAAAAAGAGATCATCGTCATCGACAACGGCTCCCGGCATAAGCCGCGGGAGATCTGTGCCGGCGTGCGCCACTGCCGCCTGATCGAAAACGAGACGAATCGCGGGGTGGCCCCGGCGAGAAACCAGGGGATCAGGGAGGCCGGGGGTCGTTACATCATGATCCTCGATGTGGACACGGTCCTCGCCGACAACGCCCTCGCAGCCTTGCTCCGCTATATGGAAGAACGCCCTCATGTGGGGATCGCCGGCCCGAAACTCGTCTTTCCCGATGGCGACCTGCAGCTCAGCTGCCGCCTTTTCCCGACGGTGATATCCAAGATCAGCAGGAGACTTCCGGTAGCCCCCCGCTTTTTGCGGGACGAACTGTTGGCGGACTGGGATCATAGCACCTCCCGGCCGGTAGGCTATGTCATCGGGGCCTGTCAGCTCATCAGGCGCGAAGTGTTCCAGGCGGCCGGACTCCTGGATGAGAAGATCTTCTACGGGCCGGAGGATGTGGACTTTTGCCTGCGGGCCTGGAAGGCCGGCTTCGAGGTGCATTATGTGCCCGGAGCCACGGTGAGCCACTATGAGCAGCGCATCACCAAACGCCTCTTCACCAGGATCACCTGGCTTCATATCTGCGGCCTCGCCTATTATTTCCGCAAGCACCGCTATCTCCTCCGCCGGCCCAGTTTCACCTCCAAGGAAGGAGTAGCCATATGAGTCTGCGGGTGCTCCAGGTGATGTCCTCGCCTCGGGGCGGCGTCGGCCAGGTGGTGCGGATGATCACTTCCAGGATGGAGCATAGCGCGACGTGGCATGTGGCTTACCCGGTGAGTTACGCCGGAGGGGGCCGGGGAGGCAGCGGGGACGAGAGCCGGGGCGACGGCCGAAATGATAGTCGTCGGGAGGGCAGACCTGGCGGCAGTCATCGATACTTCGCCGAGGAGTTGGTGGTGACCCATTTCCTCCCCCATGAGAAGCAGAAGTTTTCCCCGGCCAATGCCCGGAAGCTGCGGCAGATCGTCAAAAAGCACCGGATCGACGTGGTACACTGTCATGTTCTCACCGCCGGCTTCTGGTGTGCCCAGGCCGGTTTGGCCCGCCTGGTGCCGGTGGTCTATAGTGGGCACGGTATCCGCTTCCGGCAGGTGAAGGGACTGGAAAGTCGCCTTACCCGCCTGATCGAGCGCTACACCATGCGCACCCTCACCCAGGTCACTTTCCTGACCGCCAAAGAGCAGCAGATCGCCTGGGAAAGCGGGCTCCTGCCGAGAGGGAGAGGCGTGGTGGTGGCCAACTGCATCGACCTCTTGCCGCAGGAAAAGCCGCCGCCGTCACCCCCGCCGCCGCTGCTCCGGCCGTCGGAGCCGCCGGAGCCGCCGGAGCCGTCGGAGCCGCCGGAGCCGCAAACCGGGCTGCGCTGCCGCCTCGGCCTACCCGGCACTTTATTGGTAGGCACCTGTGGCCGGTTGCATTACGACAATAATCCCGACCTCTACCTGGAGATTGCCGCAGAGGTGATAGCCCGGGCGGGGAAGCCGGTGCATTTTGTCTGGATCGGCGATGGAGACGATCGCCCGAGACTGATGGATCAAGCGCGGGAGAGAGGCCTCGCCCGGTACATGCACTTCCCCGGCCAGGTGGACAATGCCACAGCCAGGAGATGGCTCACGGAGCTTGATCTCTTCGTCATGACACCCAGGTATGCCGGCCTGCCGCTGGTGCTGCTCGAAGCCATGGCCGCCGGGCGCTGCGTGGTCGCTCCTGATATAATAGGTATTCAGGATGTGGTGGATGACGGCGTCTCAGGCCTGCTCTACCCGCCCGCCGACCCAAAGGCGGCGGTGGAGCTGATCGTGCGCCTGCTTCTAGAGCAGCCGGAGACAGCAGCCAGGATAGGAGAGGAGGCGCGCCGCGTCATAGAGCAGGAATACTCACCCGAAGCCAAAATGCTCGAAGGCTACTGGCAGATATATACCACCCTGGCACAGGCGGCGGGCAGATGAAGGACACTATGGCATCGGGAACCAAATACAGCAGCGCAAACCAATCGCCACCATCATCTCCATCATCCCCTCCTCCTCCAGCCGGGGCGCCATCACAACCGCTGCTGCGGGGATTCAGGCTGCTCTCCTTTTACCTGACCCTGGCCGGGCTCGCTCTCTGGGGGCATCTCTACCTGCCCTTGTCTTTCGGCCGCTTGGCCGATCTGCTCTTTTTGCTGGCTATCTGCCTTTCCCTCTGCCGGCGGGACCTGCCGGCCACGCCCCTGCCCAGACCGC
>DULU01000011.1 GCA_012840225.1 Bacillota bacterium | reverse complement strand
TGGATGTCGGCGTCAATTCCGCATTGCAGGAGATGGCCGCTCATCCCCGCTTCCTGGCGAAAAAGGTGCGGCCGGGGACAGCCAATATGGTGATGGAGCCGGCTATGACCGAGGAGGAAGTGCTGAGAGCTCTGGCCGCCGGCGCCGAGGTGGCCAGGTTGATCAAGGAAGAAAAGGGACTGGTTTTGGCCATCGGCGAGATGGGCATCGGCAACACCACCGCCGCTACCGCTCTCCTCTGTGCAGTAACCGGCACTTCTCCCTCTGCAGTGACCGGCTTCGGCACCGGGATAGATGCGGAAACGAGGAAACGCAAGATTGCCGTGATCGAAAAAGCCCTGGCACGCCATCTGCCGGCCTGCGCAGGAAACCCGCTCTCCATCCTGCAGACCCTGGGGGGACTGGAAATTGCCGCCATGACCGGCTGCATGCTGCAGGCCGCCGCTCTGGGCATGTCGGTGCTGATCGACGGTCTGATCTGCACTTCAGCCGCTTTGATCGCCTGCGCCATGGAGCCGTTGGTCCGCCATTATCTGATACCCTCCCACCTTTCCCAGGAGCCCGGTCACCAGGCCATGCTGGCTCACCTGCAGATGAAGCCCCTGCTGCATCTGGATATGCGCCTGGGCGAAGGCAGCGGAGCAGTCCTGGCGCTTCCCATCGTGGAAGCAGCCTGTCGCCTGCTCACAGAGATGGCCACCTTTGCGGAAGCCGGGGTGAGCGATCGTGAATAGAGCAGACACTGAAGCGGGCCGGGTAACCCATCCCGGCCCCGACACCGCTCCGGGCAACCGGTTGGTACTGGTTTTAGGTGGGGCAAGAAGCGGCAAAAGCCGGACGGCTGAACAACTGGCGCTCGCCGGCGCCTGGCCGGTCACTTATGTGGCTACAGCCGTCGCCGGCGATGAAGAGATGGCCGCCCGCATCGCCCACCATAAACAGAGACGCCCGGCGGAGTGGCGGCTCATAGAAGAGCCGTATAACCTGCCGGCAGTGTTCAGCCCCTCCTCCCCTCCCACCACTTTTATAGTCGATTGTTTGACTATATATATCAGCAACTGGCTCCTCCGCCTGGAAGAGGCGGGCTTAAGCGGTACCCGGCTGGAAGAAGGGGTGCTGCAGCAGGTGGATATGCTCCTCCAGGCCGCCCGCCGGCAACCGGGTCTGGTAGTGCTGGTGAGCAACGAACTCGGCCAGGGTGTGGTGCCCCCATACCCACTGGGCAGGATTTTCCGGGATATCGCCGGCTGGGCCAACCAGAAAGCCGCCGCCATCGCCGACGAGGTCTACTATTGCCTGGCCGGCATCGCCATCGATCTCAAGCAGTGGCAGGCCTTTCCCGGCACCCCCGGCACTCCCGGCACTCCTGACACTCCCGGTATTCCCGGCACCCCCGGCATTCCCGGCAGCCGGCCGGGAAGCGGAAATAAGTGATGAGGAGAGCGCACATGATGTGGACACCGCTCCGCACCTTTTTGCTTAGTCTGCAGTTTCTGACCCGCTTCCCCGTGGAGATCAAAGGGGAACTGAAGCAGGGAGACATGCCGCGGGCCATGATCTGGTTCCCATTGGTCGGACTTTTGCTCGGGCTGTTTGTGGCGGCGGCGCTCCTCTGTCTTGGGGCGGTATTACCTCCTGGTCCGGCCGCCGCTTTTGGCTTGATCCTTTGGGTGATGATCACCGGCAACCTGCATCTGGACGGTCTGATCGACACGGCCGACGCCTTCTTCTGCAGCGGCGACGTCGCCCGCCGGCTGGAAATTATGAAGGACAGCCGGATAGGGGCGCACGGAGCCGCCGCCGCCGTCCTCACCCTTCTGTGCAAATGGAGCCTGCTTCAGTCCTTCTACACAGCCGGGATAATCATCATAGCCTTGCCTTTGATTACCGCCTCGGCCCGCTGGTCCATGGTGCTTGCCGCCGGCTATCAGAAAAAAGCCCGCCCCGGCGGCTTGGCCAGGCTGATGACCGACGGCTTCCGCCCGTCTTACTTTTACCTGGCCACTTTACTGTGGCTGGCCCCGGCTGCAGCCTTGACCGCAGCTCTGTCCCCATTTCCAGCCACAGCCCCGGCTGCAGCTTCGGCCGTTACCCCGGTCACACTGGTTCTTCTTTTCCTCACTCTGCCCCTGACCGCCATAGTCACGTGGGCTTTCGGCAGATATGTCGCCGGAAAAATCGGTGGCCTCACGGGCGATACCTTGGGAGCGACCAACGAGTTGGTGGAACTGGTCCTCATGGCCTGGCTCGCCGCCGTCGCCGGGTGATGACGAGAATATGATCAGGTTATATTTAATCAGGCATGGCGAAAGCGCCGGAAACATCCAAAAGCACCTCGGCGTCGCCGACGACAGCCCCCTCACCGAAAGCGGTATTGCCCAAGCCGAAGCTGTGGCCGAACGTCTCGCCGGATGCAAGATAGATGCCCTGTTCAGCAGCCCCGCCCGGCGGGCTTTGGCCACCGCCGGCTATATCGCTCGCCACCACCGCCACCTTATCTGCCGCAGCGACTCCCGGCTCAAAGAGCTGGATTACGGGCGCTGGAGCGGGCTCACCTTCGAGAGGATCAGCCGGAATGATCCGGAACTGTGCCGGAAGTGGCTGGCCGAACCGCTGTCCTTCACCCCTCCGGGCGGCGAAAACTGCCTGGATGCAATAGCCCGTGCCGGGAGCTTCCTCTGCGATCTATGGCAAGAGCACGACCAAAGCCAACTCCCTCAACCCAGCCGGGAGCATGGCCGGGAACACTCTCGGTCGGTAGCCGTGGTCAGCCATGGCGGGCTCTTGCGGGCACTCATCACCCGCCTTCTCGACATGCCGCCCCAGCTCATCTTGCGCCTCTCTATAGCCCACGGCAGCATCAGCGTGATAAATTGGTTCGGCGAAGGTAACTCGGTCATAGAAACTTTGAATGATACCCGGCATCTCCCACTGCCCGGCGACACCGACGGCTAAAAGCGGGGCGCCGCCGCTCTTCCACAGCTTTCCGCAGTCGGTTCCTTCGCCCCGCCGGCTTTTGCGCCCCGCCGGCGTTTTTATCATATTCATGCCGAAAAGCAGGGGCCATTCCCCCGCCAAAGGTGACGACAGGCACCTCTTCTCTATCTCTATGCCTATGCCCAAAGTCAACCGGCAGGCTCTCTATAGAGAATTGAATATGTTTCGGATAAGTGTATCAAGTCCGTCTTTTCAGGTTCACCCATCCGGCAACCATACATAAAAATACCGGCTTCAGTGTTGACGCCTAGGTATTATGGTATCCCTCAAAGGGCATATAGACATGTGTATTAATATGAAAAAAGTTACTTTCCAAGCCGTCTTCCATGAATGATAATGCTACTTTGTTGGCTATCCTTGGTCGCAATACCGCCCACAGGATTCATATCCACCGGCATGGATTACTGCCTTTTTGTCCCGTCTTCTATACATAGATAGCGTTGCATTTTCTATCTTTCTATCCAAAGGCAGTAGGAGGATGATCCGGTAAAAGTAGTTAGGAAACTGCTATAGGCGAGGTAGAAGATGACGTATATAAAAAGAATAAACGACAATGCCAACAAACCAGGGACAACCGCTGAAGACAAAAGTGCAGCCGCTTTCATGCAGCTGCTCGCCCACGAGTTGCGCAATCCCATGGCTGCCTTGATCAACCTGGCCGCCTTGATCAAAGCGAGGGAACAAGCAGGCAAGCCGGTAGGCAACCTGGCGGATCAACTGCAGGAAGAGGTGTGGCGGCTCTCCTCTTCCATCGACAAAGTACTGCATTTCTTCACGGCCGGAAATGATATCGCCACATATAAAATGGAGTACCTGGACATAAGGCAGGTGCTAAACAAAGCGCTGGCCCGCTATCCGGTGGCCGTCAACAGCCGCTTCCTTGTGCACCAGGCAGAGAATGAGAAAGGGATAGGGAAAGGAAGAGGAAAAGGGAAAAAGAAAGCGCCGTTCATCATCGGCGACGCTGAAAAACTCGAAGAGATGCTCGGCTACATTCTGGACAATGCGGTGAAATATTCCCCTCCTGAAAGCCCGGTGCACATAGCCTGGCGCCAAACCGGCCGTCAGGTGATCCTCTCCATCAGAGACCACGGCATCGGTGTTCCCAGGAAAGAGCGACAGCGCGTCTTCGACTGTTTCTTCCGGGCTGAGAACGCCCGCCGGCATGACCAGCACGGTATGGGTTTAAGCCTCTATTTCTGCCGCCGGATTGTAACCGCCCACGGCGGCCGGATCAAGGTCTCCGGCCGGCCGCCGTGGAGGGAAGTTCTTAACAAGTTATTGCCCAGGCAGCGCCGCTATAGCAGCGGCAATGCCGTTACAGTCATCACCGTCAGCCTGCCGCTCGCTTCACCTGTGGCTTCATAAAGCCGCCGGTGCTTCGGCCGCCAGCAGATCGGCCACCTTCACCGGCTGTCCGGTACGGGCCGATTTCTCGCCGGCCAAAGTGACGGCCAGGGTGCGGACACCGCTTAAGTAATCGGACCTGATCAGGGTCGGATCATTTTCGGCCACGGCTTTAAGGAAAGCGCTGTCCTGCCTGACCATCATATCCTTGTCCAGCGGCTCTTCCGTCACACCATCCGGAGTGGCGATACGCAAGTTGCCGCCGATGGTGACCTGGACATTGTCCCCAAAGATATGCACCCCGTTCAATCCCGGAGGCACACCGACATGAGCCATGGTGCCGTTGCCGAAATTGCCGACCGCCCCGCAGGCAAAGGTCATGGTCATGCAGTTGCTGTCGAAGATGTCGTATTCCGGATTGTCTTTGTTATTGATGCGGGTGGCGGCGGCGGCATAGACTGTGTCGACTTCGCCTACCAGATACCTGAGCATGTCCACCTGGTGGGTAGCCTGTTCCACCAGCTGCCCGCCCGATTTATCCTGCCTGTGATACCACGACACGCCGGGCGTGCGGCCGAAACGGTTGGCCACAATGGCGGCGACGGTCTTGCCGGCCAAGGCGGCGCGAGCCTTATCCATGAAGCTGCCGCAGCGCAGCTGGTAGCCGACGGTGGTGATCAGCTCCTTCTTCAGCACGCCGTCCAGTATTTTCCCGGCGAGGGAGAGGGAGAGCGCCACCGGCTTCTCCACCAGGAACGGTAAAGAGGCCTCAATGACCGCTTCTTCCACCTCGCCGTGCACAAAGGGCGGCAGGCAGATAAAGACAGCCTCCAGTTTCTCCCGGCGCAGCATCTGGCGGTAATCATCGTAAATCGCCGCTTCCAGCTTTCTCCCGGCCGGCTCCTTCCCGACTGCCTCTTTGTTGAACCTTTCAACAGCCTTCTCCACTTGCTGGCGGGAAATGTCGCATAAGGCGACGATCTCCGCTTCCGGCAGGGTCAATAGCCCCGACAGGTGGCTCTGAGCGATGCCGCCCACACCGATAAAACCTATGCGTACGCTCACTTAACCCACATCCTTTGCTATAGTGCTATAATTGGCTGAAACTGGTAGTTTGCAGCAATTGTTTCTTCTATCTTATAACGCTACGTCCTTCATTTATATACCGGTTTAATAAGGTCTTCATGCTGACCACCACGCCGTGCTGTTCTTTATACAGATTGCGGGCCTGGGTGGGATCGCTGCTCAGCCGGTAGAGTTCGCCCGGCTGATTATGCGGCAGGTAGCCGCGCTTCTCCTTCAGCCATTCCGGCTCCTTATTTTCATCGCCGCTCGGGGCGTCGATATACACCCAGTCCCCTCGCCTGATGGCCAAGGTCCCGCTTGCTCCCTGGTAGATCACGGCCGCTCTCTGGGTGGCTTCCAGAGGCTTCCCGGCGAAGGCCGGGAGGATGGAGAGGCTGTCTTCCCCGGCATTATCGGGAATTTTTACCCCGACTATCTCGGCCGCCGTGGCCAGGAGGTCGGTGAGGCAGATCACCTGGTTGCTGGTGGAGCCGGGAGCGATCACCCCGGGCCACTTGGCCAGGAAGGGGACGCGGTGGCCACCCTCCCAGGTATCCCTCTTTAGACCCCGCCATTCACCCATGCTATAGTGGCCATATTGCTGTGCCCGCTGGTAGGCGGTCCGCTCCGGCCCGTTGTCGCTGGTGAATATAACCAGCGTGTTTTGCTCAATACCGCCCTCCTCGATGGCCTGCAGCACCTGTCCGACCACATCATCGACCTGCACGCAAAAATCGCCATAGTCCCCGGCGCAACTGCAGTTTTTATACTCCGGTGCCGGTACCACCGGGGTATGCGGAGCAGGCAAAGCGAAATAAAGGAAGAACGGCTGAGCCCCTGCGGCTTCGCCCGCGCCGCCGCCGGCAGCAGCAGTTTGCTCCCTCGCCCTTTCCCTGATATAAGCCACAGCCTTCTCCGTAAGGTGCGGCAGCACATCGACGTGCCTGAAGCTGCGGGCTATCGGACCTTCCCGCCAAAAAGCCTCCCAGGGACTTTCCTCCACCATCTCCTCGACCGGAGCGGTTACCATGTCGTTTTCCACATAGCAATATGGAGGCATATCCAAAGAAGCCGGGATCCCGTAAAACCAGTCGAAACCTACCGCCAGGGGGCCGTTTCTGATGGGTCTGGTGAAGTCGACCGCTTCATGGCCGGCTCGCGGATCGATATCGCCGCCGGTATCGGCAATAGGATCCATCACCTTCTCTGCCCCGCTTCCCGCGCCTCCCCCAGCTCCCGCAACTCCCCCGCTTCCCGGCAGGCGTCTCGCCCAATCCCAGCCCAGGTGCCATTTGCCGACAGCTGCCGTATGATAGCCGGCGGAGCGGAGTAGGGAGGCTACCGTCATGCGCCCCTCTTCGATCAGCGGCGGGCTGTAGCCCCACAACACCCCGTTCTTTAAGGAGGAGCGCCAGCAATACCTGCCGGTCAGCACTCCATAGCGGGTGGGAGTGCACAAAGAAGCCGGGGCATGCGCATCGGTGAAGCGCATGCCCTGAGCGGCAAGTTTATCAAGGTAACGGGTGGGTATCATGGAGTTTTTATTGTAACAGGACAGATCCCCATAGCCCATATCGTCGGCCAGAATATAAACTATGTTAGGTTTCGGCCTGTTAATACCAGCATCCATCTAAATACCTCGTTCCCTAATTATTTTTTCATAAACAGCTCAATTACAGGTACGGTCACCGGCGGCTTTTGCACCGGCAGTACCAGAGTCAAGGTTTGGCGATCCACAAAACCTTTTTTATCGCCGGGTTGGAGCGACGTGTCGATCTGGATCTCGGAGGCGTCGTTAAGCAGTTGGGCATATTCCACCTTGCCGGCCAGCCCGTCCAGGTGCAGGTGCTTGAAAGGCCAGGCAAAAAGGTGCACATATAGCCGGCCCGTCTCCGGATTGTAGGTATAGCGGCAATCCTCCGGGGCGACGAGGTCCTTCGGAGCCTGCGTGCAGCCATAGATGGACCGGCTGTGCCACTTCATCCACTCCCCGATGCCGTTCAACCGCTCCAAGGCCCGGTAGTCGAACTCTCCCCGAGCGGTGGGTCCCACATTCAAAAGCAGGTTACCGCCCTTGCTCACCGTGTCGATCAACATGCGCACCAGCTGGTCGACGCTCTTCCAGGAGGCTTCATCCCTGTAATAACCCCAGCTCCCGGAGAAAGTCTGGCAGGCTTCCCAGACCACCCGCTCCCCTTTGATGGTCACCCACTCCCTGGGCTGCAGCTGTTCGGGAGTGACCAGATCCCAGCCCTCATCCAAATCCATGCGGTCGTTCAGGATGATGTTCGGCTGCAGCCGGCGGATGAGGCTATATAACTTCTCGCTTTGCCAGTCGGCTCGCCCCTTGCCGCCGCCGGGTCTGTTCGGATAACTGAAATCGAGCCACATGATGTCCACCTGGCCGAAGCGGGTGAGGAGTTCCTCCACCTGGCCGTGCAAATAGGCAGCGTAGCGCTCCTGGTTCCGTTTTTGGTTCAGGGCTTCCACATCAGGATGATCCCGCAGAGGGTGAATGCCGTCGATGACAAAATCCGGGTGATGCCAATCGATCAGCGAATAATAGAAGCCGACACGCATATTCCTCGCTCTGGCCGCCTCTACCAGCGGTTTGATCAGATCTCGCCGGGCCGGGGTGTTCGTGGCCTTGTAATCGGTGAGGGCGCTGTCCCAAAGGCAAAAACCGTCGTGATGCTTGGTGGTGACCACTACGTAGCGCATGCCGGCCCGATAGGCGACATCCATCCAGGCTTCCGGATCATAGAGGTCGGGGTCGAAGTTTTTGAAGTAGATATCATATTTCTCTTCGGGAATGCGCTCTCTGGTCTTCACCCATTCATGGCGGGCGGGCAGGGCATATATACCCCAATGAATAAATAAGCCGAATCTGTCGTGAACGAACCACTGCACGTCGCCCGGTGTCTTTTTAACCGGTATCATATTCAAGCTCATATTCATAGCCATCATAATCTTCCTTTCGTTATATTACTTTGATGAGGTGGTCACTGTTCACTATTCATCTACCAAACTGATGAGATTCAGGAGGTAAGCCCGGCTTTTGGCCATGATCTCTTCCACCCCGCCGGGGCCGGTCCGGAAAGCTTCCACAGAGAGCCAGCCGTCGTAACCTATGGTACGCAAAGCGGTAATCAGCGGGGTCAGATCCATATCACCCATGCCGGGGCCGAGCATGTTGGGATCGTTGACATGCACATAGGCGATATAGTCGGCATAGGCGGCGATGACTTCCCCGATGGGACAGCTCTCGGCCGTCGAGGCTTTGGCGTCGACATGGAGCCTCAGGCCGGGGCTGTTGATCCTCTTGATCAGCTCCATGGCTTCCCCTGCGGTACAGATAAAGTCGGTCTCGGCCGGCGTCAGGGGTTCCAGGGCGATGACGGCGCCGCTCGCTGCTGCTGCCCTTGCCGCCTCCGCCAGAACGGCGGCGGCGTAGTCCATAGCCGCCTCCCTCGCCACGCCGGGCAGCAGACTCCTCTGCTTGGGTGAACCGAGGACCAGCACCCGACCGCCAAGATCACGGCAGAACTGCACCAACTCGATGAGGTAGGCGGCGGTGCGCTGCCGCACGGCGGGATCAGGACTGGTAATATGCAAACCCTCCGTGCGGGCCAACAGCCAATGCAGGCCGGTAATGGTCAACCCGGCCTCCTCGGCCACCGTCTTTATCTCCCGCCTTTCCTTGGGACCGATGGCGGTGACATATGGCGCAAAGGTGAAAGGAGCGATCTCCACCCCCTCATAACCGTGGGAAGCAATGGAGCGGCATACAGCCGGCCAATCCAAAGCGCCGAATAGTTCATTGCACATCGCTAGCTTCAATGCTAGCCACCTCCGCTGGGTCTGGAATTTCGCTTTTGTGTAGGTGTTTATGACTATAGACTTCCCGTTGCTCAATGCCAACCCCTAAACCGGCCCGGACATCCCGATTCCGGCCCCCTGGCGAAAAGCCTGGATGATGTCCCGCAGATCCTCCGGGTGGAAGCCGATATCGCCGCTGAAGCGGGTCAAGGCCACGAGCCCCCCGTCGATGGTGGGCACACCACCAATCTCGCCGGCATTCTCCTTTTTCAACCCGCCGCCATAGACCACTTCGGGAATATAGCCGAACTCTGCCTTAACCACTTCCTTTATGTACGCCGAAACAAATCCGATATACTCCCCACCCGGCGGCACCTTTCCCGGCCCGATAGCCCATACCGGCTCGTAGGCTATGACCACCGGGCGGCTGCCGATTCCGGCCAGGCCTTTGACCAACTGCCGCCTCAGCACTTGCCGCACCCGTTTCCTCTGGGCTGCTGCGCTGCCTTCACCTTTTTCCTCCACCGTCTCGCCGACACAGAGAAGCACCTGTAATCCGGCCTGTAGCGCCGCCTTCACCTCTTCGTTCATCACCGTATCCACTACGGCCTTAGCCCGTCCGGCAAGCTGCGGATCGCCATCCTTTTCCACCTGGGGGGCAAACCGGGCAATAAGTTCTAATTTTTCCCGACGCTCTTCGGAATGACCAATAATTGTCCACGCAGAACCCAAAATGCGCATCGCCGTCGCCGGGCGGTGGGTGGTAAAGGCGCCGAAGTTGCCGCCCGGTGCTCCGGAAAGGTCTTCCCTGAAAACACCCTGGCAGCCAAGGGCCATATTCTTCACTTTCTCACAGGGTTGTGCTTTCAGCACCCGGCGGGCGGTAAGCAGGAGCGCCTCCGGAAAAAAGAAAATCACCGGCATGTCGGCCAACTCTCCCAAACCCAGCCGGGCGCAGCCTTCGATGATATATGCCGCCCACTCCTCAGGCTCCCGATGATCGCTGACTCCGCCAAAAAGTCGCGGTACTTCAAAACGCTTAAGATTGATGAAAATCTTCTTCACAGACTTCTGCATTGACCCGGCCCCCCACCAGTCACCTAACTTGAGTTCGCTTTTAAAACAAACATACCTGCAAAATAACAGTTTTCCGGAGAGGAGGGCGAGAGGAGGAAAAGAATTCCCTAGATAATCCCCCTACCGGAAAGGTGTGGTGTGTTGATATGAAGGATGACAAGATGAACATTAATCCGGTCGCCGTAAAGGCAGGACCGACCAAACCTAAGATAGCCGTGGTAGGCAGCCTGATCATGGATCTGGTGGTAGAGGTGGAGAGGGCGCCTGAGGAAGGAGAAACCGTCATCGGTCGGGGTTTCGGGCGCTATCCGGGCGGCAAGGGCGCCAACCAGGCAGTGGCGGCCGCTCGCCTGGGCGCGGAAGCCCACATGATCGGTCGGGTCGGCGACGACCTCTTCGGTCATGACCAGCTGGAAAGCCTGGGCCGGGCCGGGGTGCACACCTCCACGATCATCATGGATCCCGCCCATCCATCGGGAGTGGCGGCTATCATATTGGACGCCGCCGGGCGAAACCGCATCGCCATTGTACCGGGTGCCAACCACCAGGTTTCCGCCGCCGATGTCGAGGCGGCAAAAGGGGTGATCGGAGCGGCGGATTTTCTCCTGGTCCAGTTCGAGCTGCCGCTTTCCATCACTATGAAAGCTATGGCACTGGCTGCGGAAGTGGGCACGCCGGTCATTCTCAACCCGGCCCCCGCCCAACCGGCAGGGAAGGAATTCTTCGCCAAGGCCGCGCTCGTCACCCCCAACGAAGTGGAGGCCGAACAGCTGACGGGCATACCGGTGAAAGATGCCGCCGGGGCTGAGAAGGCGGCCCGTTATATGCTGGAAATGGGAGCTAAGGCGGCAGTAATAACCTTGGGGGAGCGAGGCTGCTTTATAATGAGCCCTCCCGGCTCTCCCTTCGGCGAACAGCCGGCGGAGCTCATTCCGGCATATAAAGTGAAAGCGGTCGATACAGTAGCCGCCGGCGATGCCTTCAACGGAGCATTGGCCGTGGAACTGGCGAGAGGAGCTTCCCTGAAAGAGGCGGCTCGCTTTGCCAACGCCACCGCCGCCATCTCCGTCACGAGACGTGGCGCCCAACCGGCCATGCCCACCAGGGAAGAAGTGCTCGCTTTTATGGAAGAAAACAAGTAAGCAAGAAGAGAGAAAGCAAGCAAGAAAAACAAGCAGTGATCAACATCAATAGCAGCAAGGGTGAATCTGGATGCTGAACGTGGTAGAACTGGCCCGCAAGGTGATTATGGAAGAAGCTGAGGCACTCCGACGGCTGAGCGATACCGTCGGGGTGGAATATGAGCGGGCGGTCAACTTGATCGCCGCCTGCCGCCGCCAAGGGAAAGGGCGGGTGGTGGTGACCGGCATCGGCAAAGCAGGACTGATCGGCAGAAAAATAGCGGCTTCGCTGGCCAGCACAGGCACCCCGGCATACTTCGTTCATCCGGCGGAAGGGTTACATGGCGATTCCGGCGCCGTGACTGCCGACGATGTGGTGATAGCCCTCTCCAACAGCGGCGAAACTGGCGAAGTACTGGCTTTTCTGGATATAGTCGAACAAACGGGAGCTCCGGTGATCGCCATCACCGGCAATCCGGGGTCCTCATTAGGACGCCTGGCTGCCGTCACGCTCCAGGCCAAAGTGGAAAGGGAAGTGGATACATTAAATCTGGCACCAACTGCCAGCGCCGTCGCCGCCTTGGCTGTCGGTGATGCACTAACCGTGTGCTTGATGGCCGAGAGAGGGTTTACCAAAGAAGAATTTGCCCGCTTCCATCCAGGCGGAGACTTAGGCCGAAGGCTGAGGGCGAAGTAGATAACGACGCCGGGGCCACCACCTCCCCCTCCCCACACATGAAAACCACGGGTGCAATGTGCCGGCGATGTGGCTCGATAGGTGGCAGCCCCGGTCCCTAATTCCAGTCCCCGCTCCGGTTTTACATCTTTACAATCTGACGCATGCGCTCGGCCAGCGCCACCTGTTCATCCCATTCACCGGACACCTCATGCACCAGGTAGCTGTCATAACCCACCTGGCGCAGGGCACCCATCACCTCGGACCAAGGAGTGTCGCCTTCCATAAGCGACACAAATTTATGTTCGCGCCGCTTAAAATCTTTCAGATGCACCCGGTATATCCTTTGGCCCAAATCCCGGATCCACTGTTCGGGGAAGCCATAGGCCATCATATTGGCTGTGTCCAGGTAGATTTTCACCGCCGGACTGTCGATGGCATCGATCAGATCGACGGCTTCCTTGGGGGAGAGCATGAATTTGTTCCAGACGTTTTCGATGCACACCACTACGCCTTTGCTCTCCGCTCTCCCGGCTATCTGCTTCATCTCTTTCACGAATATATCGAAGACCTCCAGATAAGAAGCGGAAGCATCCATCTGGCCCGGATGAAGCAATACAGCTCCGGCATCCAAAACAGCGGCGATATCGATAGCCCTGGCGAGCGACCTGGCAGCCATGCTTCTCAGCTCGGCATCGGTGGTCAGGAAACCACCCCGGTCTTTATAACGCCCCAATATGCTGCTTATACCCACTCCGGCTGCGGCCGCCTTGGCCTTGATCTCCCGCAGCCCGTCGTCGGACAGGTTGATATCCGGATCTCCGCCTTCAGTGAAATTGAGCTCCAAAACTTCATAACCGGCCGCCCGACAAAGCTCGAAAGCGCTGTCCAGGCTCCCCTTCCACACCAGCTGGCTGATACCGATCTTCAAGTGACGACACTCCTTTCCCGCTCGGCGCTTCAGCACTTCCCGCCATATCTCAACACAGTCGCCTCTCTCACCAAGGCTGAAGTCTCGCCTTAGCCAAAGCACCGTTAATAAAACGTACGCCTTTTCCCATTTTTCTCCTGCTTTTCTTTTTCTGTCGACCACTTTTACCACAGCTACGCTGATAAACTCACCTCACCGGGTGGCAAGATATACTAGGTACCAAGGCTGTTTTGTTCTTTGTTCTGTGGAAGAGCGGAGCGGTAGCGGAGCAGGGGTGAAATAATATTGGACTTGAATAGGCTGCGACGTACTTTACGCTGGTTCTATATTCTCGAGGTAAACCAGGTGGCTTTATATAAGGTACAAGCCCGGCTCACCGCCGAGGAAGTGGACAAGCGCCTCTATTTCAAAGCCGCGGAAATAGAATCAGGACACGTCCGGAATATTTTGGGCGCCCTTACGCATTTTGGCGGCAGGCCCGGCCTTCTCGCCCTTTTGGCGCCTCTCACCGGCGCCATTGCCGGAGCGCTGACCAGCTTATTCAATAATAAAATAACCTTGCGCGTCGACATCGCCCTGGAAAACCGCGCTATGACCGACTATCTCAACTTTATTCGAACTTGCCCCCACCAGAGCCTGCGTGAGATCCTCTGGTCCAATTGTTTGGATGAAAGCTTGCACAACGAATGGTTCAAAGCCCGGCTCAGGGGCGATATCGACAAGCTCTCCGCCCCATAATTCTCGCCACTGGAAGGAAAGACCCTACCTGAGTGGGTAATAGAAAGGTGTAGAGCCAAATCCGTCCCTTGTCGCCGAAAACCATCCAGGTAATGGCCATGGCTATGGCAATAGCGCGGGAATATCAAAAAGGAGAAGATCTATAAATGGTGGATAACTCTGTGTGGCGGAAACATCATAAAGTGGATTTATGCGTCGTGGGTGGTGGGCTGGCAGGTATGTGCGCCGCTATCGCCGCCGCTAGGCACGGCATCAAAGTTGCCCTGATGCATGACCGCCCTGTGCTGGGAGGCAATGCTTCCTCCGAGATTCGCATGTGGATATGCGGGGCACGCGGGCCCAATAACAGAGAGACCGGCATCGTGGAGGAGATAGAGCTGGAGAATCGCTACCGCAATCCCAGCCACAGCTATGCCATCTGGGACAGCATTTTATATGAAAAGGTCGCCTTCCAGGAAAACCTGACCTTGATCCTCAATTGTTCGTGCCTGGATGCCACCATGGAGGGAAACCGCATCAAGGCGATAAAAGGTTGGCAGCTCACCACCTACACCTGGCACATCGTGGAAGCTGAGCTTTTTGCCGACTGTTCCGGCGACAGTATCCTCGCCCCCTTGACCGGCGCACTCTACCGCATGGGCCGGGAGGCTAAAGGAGAATTCAACGAATCGATCCAGCCCGATGTCGCCGATAACAAAACCATGGGCATGAGCTGCCTCATCCAAGCCAGGGAAACCTCCTCCCCGCAGCAGTTCATCCCGCCGTTCTGGGCCAACAAATATGAAAGCGAGGATGACCTGCCTCACCGCAGCCACGATGTGCTCAAAAAGAACACCAACTTCTGGTGGCTCGAGCTGGGTGGCGAACAACACAGCATAAAAGATACCGAAGAGATCCGCGACGAATTGCTGAAGGCGGCCTTCGGAGTCTGGGATCATATCAAAAACAGGGGCGACCACAAGGCACAAAACTGGATGCTGGACTGGGTAGGTTTCCTCCCCGGAAAAAGGGAAAGCCGCCGCTATGTCGGCGATCACATCCTGACCCAAAACGATGTGCGGGCGGAAGGCCGCTTCCCGGACCTGGTAGCCTACGGCGGCTGGCCGATGGACGACCATCATCCCGGCGGCCTGCGCTGGAAGGGCAGACCCACCATCTTCCATCCGGCACCATCACCCTTCGGCATCCCCTATCGCTGCCTATATTCCAAGAACATAGAAAACCTCTACTTCGCCGGCAGGAATATCAGCACCACCCACGCCGCCCTGAGCAGCACCAGGGTGATGGCCACCTGCGCCATCCTGGGTCAGGCTGTGGGTACAGCCGCCGCCATCGCCGTCAAAGAAGGGCTCACCCCCAGGGGTGTATATGAAAGGAAGATTTCCGAGCTGCAACAGCGCCTGATGGCCGACGACTGCTACCTGCCGTGGCAGGTGCGTGCCATACCGGAAGTGACGAAGAATGCCGCCCTCACCGTCACTGCCGGCGGCGACCCCGAACCGCTGCGCAACGGCATCGACCGACCCGTGGGCGACGTGGACAACGGCTGGAGCGGCCCGCTTGAGGCCCACATCACCTATACCTTCGCCGGAAGCGATCCGGTGCACCTTAAGTCGGCCCGGCTAGTCTTCGATAGCGACCTGAACCGCGAGGGGAAAAATATGCCCTCCTCCTTCCCTCTTGATGCCCCTTGCAAAGAAGTGCCTGCCACCCTGATCAAAGAATTCCGCCTGGAGGCTCTCACGCCGGCCGGAGACTGGCAGGAAGTGGTCCATGTGACCAACAACTATCAGCGCCTGGTCAAGCTGCCCCTCGATGTGCAGGCCAAAGCCATCCGCTTTACGCCTCTGAAAACCTGGGGCAGTGCAGAAGCTCACCTCTTCGCCTTCGAAGTGGACCGGTGAGATGAGATAAGATAAGGCGAGTTGAGGCGAGACGAAGTTGCCTATAGATGTCTAGACTTTGCCTAGTTACAGATTTTGCTCATAGAAAGGAACGGTACCTTGCCCTACAACGCAGCATTGGCTTGGATCGCCGCCAATACCGAACTGATCGACCAAACCCGCATGGCCATTTGGGAATATGCCGAACTGGGCCTGAAGGAATATAAATCCGCCGCCCTCCTCGCCGATATCTTGGAGCGAGCCGGCTTCACCGTCCAGTTGGGGGCGGCCGGCATGCCGACGGCTATAGTTGCTTCCTATAAAAGCAGACAAGAAGAAAAGGAAAAGGGAAAAGGCCTGGTGATTGGCTTCCTGGCCGAATATGATGCCTTACCGGAAGTAAGCCAAGCCGCCACCTATGAGCGTCAGCCCCTCATCCCCAACGGTAACGGTCACGGTTGTGGGCACAACCTCTTGGGCGCCGGGGTACTGGGCGCCGCTTTGGCAGTAAAAGCAGCTCTCGATACAGGTAAAATCGCAGGCGAGGTGCGCTTCTACGGCTGTCCGGCTGAGGAGTTGCTGTTGGGCAAGGTGCTGATGGTGAAAGCAGGGCTCTTCTCAGACTGCGATATCGCCATCACCTGGCATCCTTCCAGCAAGAACAAAGTCTGCGGCCTCAGGCACCTCGCCATGAATTCGGTGAAATTCAACTTTTACGGCATCTCCACCCATGCCTCCGGCAGCCCCGACAAGGGACGCTCGGCACTAGATGCCGTAGAGTTGATGAATGTGGGCACCAATTTCCTGCGGGAGCATGTAAACAGCCGGGTGCGTATACACTATGTCGTCACCAACGGCGGCATCCAGCCGAATGTGGTGCCTTCCTATAGCCAGGTCTGGTATTATGTGCGGGCGCCTCGCCGCCGGGAAGTAGAGGAAGTATATAAAAGGGTGCTGGACATCGCCCAGGGGGCAGCCTTGATGGCCGGGGTTACCCACGATGTGGAATTTGTGTCAGGCTGCTCGGACACCGTACCCAACGAGCCGCTGCTGGCGGCTGTGCAGGCCAATCTGGTCAAATCTGGCGGCAACCGCTTCACCAAAGCGGAAAAGGAGTTTGCCCGGAAGCTCATCGCCACGCTCTCACCCTCCCCGGAGAACGGCCGGCAAGCGGCTGCCGGCGGTGCCGGCGGCAAAAACTCGGCGGAAGGCGCAGATGAAGTGATGCAGGAAGAAATCCTGCCCGACGACGGCAACAGGGGCATCGCTTATGGCTCCACCGATGTGGGCGATGTGAGCTGGGTGATTCCCACAGTGATCTTTGAGACCGCCTGCTGGCCCAAAGGCAATCCGGGCCACTCCTGGCAAACTACGGCTGCTGCCGGCTCGGCGCTCGGCTTGCGGGGTACAGTGCTCGCCGCCAGGGTTATGGCCCTCACCGCCATCGATTGCTTTACCGATGAGGATCTGGTTCGCCGGGCGAAAGAAGACTTTGAGCGGCAAACAGCCGGCACGCCATATAAAAGCCCTCTGCCCGACGATATGCAGCTCAAGATTTAGCGCATCTGGATATAAATACCACTGTTGTGGCCGGCTGACTAAGCCGGC